>NZ_JBHFAB010000019.1:0-160837 GCF_042510955.1 Streptacidiphilus cavernicola | reverse complement strand
AACGACTCGCCACCCGCTGGGAACGCCGCCTCAACCTCCACAACGCCCTCGTCTCACTGGGTTGCACGCTCATCTGCTGGCGACGACTCAAGAAGGCCACCACATGATCGTGTTACGAGCTCTATGGAGCACGTCCCGATCCGCGATGTGGTCGGCGTCCGTGACAACCAGGTGTACTGGTGCGGTCCTCGTGGGGCGCTGCGCCGCAGTCAACTGGTCGGCGTCGCGGATACGCCTGGCGGGTTCCCGGCGTGAGCAATTCCTTCAACCGCAATCCGCAATTGCTGAATGCCTGGGTGGAGCAGGCGGTGGGCTGTTGCCTCAAGAGTCGAGCCTGCCGCGTGTCCGGTCTCGATGACGTGGCCCTGTCCCGAGAATTGCAACTCGCCGGGGCCGGTGCGCGGTGGGAGGCCCAGTGCCGACGGCCGTCTCCCACGCCGTCGGGAGTGCGGCGTTGGCGCGGCCTCCGGGACGCCGCAACTGCGGAGGCGGCCAGACGTGACCCGGTTGGCAGCCGGAAGGGCCGGGAGCGGGTCGATTCCGTCGCCGTCCGTTCGTCCGTGCCCGGCGACGCCGTCGCCGCTGCTACACCCCTGCGCGGCGGGTGAGTTCTTCTGCTTCGCGGACGGGGTCGGTGCGGGGGCCGGTGGAGCCGCGGACGACGAGTTCGGGTTCGTGCAGGAGTTCTTTGGGGGTGGGGGCGTTGCCCTGGATCTGGTTGACCAGCAAAGTCACCGCGGCTTTGGACATGGCCTCGATCGGTTGGCGCAGCGTGGTCAGCGGCGGGTCGGTGTAGTTCATGAAGGCCGAGTCGTCGTAGCCGACCACCGAGACGTCGCCGGGCACGGTCAGCCGCAGGCGTCGGGCGGCGCGGATGGCGCCCAGGGCGAGGATGTCGCTGCCGCAGATCAGCCCGGTGATCCCGGCCTGGAACAGTTCGCTGGCGACCGCCTGCCCGCCCTCGAAGGAGAACAGGGCGTGCCCGATCCGGTGGATCTCGCCGCGCTGGCCGAGCCGCGAGGTCATTGACTTGAACGCGGCGATCTTCCGCTGGGACGGGGTGTGGTCGTCCGGGCCGACCAGCAGACCGATGTTCTGGTGGCCGAGCGAGGTCAGATGCGCGAAGGCCTGTTCGACGGCCGAGGTGTCGTCGGTGGAGACCTGCGGGAAGCCCAGCCGTCCGCCCGGCGGCGGCGCGTACGCGGGCGGCGCGGGACGGGCCCCGGCGAAGTCCACGGCGGCGTTGAGCAGCACCACCGGGACGCCGCGGCCCAGCAGTTGCTGGTACTCGTCGGAACTGAGCCCGCCGCAGAAGACCACGCCGGAGACCTGCTGGTCGAGCAGCATGGTCACGTACTCGGCCTCGGTCAGTCCGCCGGCGGTGCGGGTGCAGAGGACCGGGGTGAAGCCGAGTTGGACCAGTGCTCCGCCGACCACCTCGGCCAGCGCCGGGAAGATCGGGTTCTGCAGTTCCGGCAGCACCAGTCCGACCAGGCGGGCGCGGACGCCGCGCAGTTGGGTGGGGCGCTCGTATCCGAGTACGTCCAGGGCGGTGAGGACCGACTGTCGGGTGCTGTCGGAGACGCCGGGCTTGCCGTTCAGGACACGGCTCACGGTCGCTTCGCTCACGCCGACCCTTTTGGCAACTTCCGCGAGTCTACGAGTCATGAAACGACTATGCCACGACCGCCCACCTATTTGCATAGAGCGATCCAGGCATTGCAAATAAATATAGACTCTATGCGGAAGAGTGTTGATTAATTGCGCAAGCGGATGACGGCTCTTCTCGGTACAGGGACAGCGTGCCTGCCCAGCGCGGTTTCGTCCAGGTCACGCGTCGGCGAGGGCGGCTCGGTCGCCCATGACGACGACCGGGTGCTCGCTCGGGTCCAGGGTCCGGAGCAGGGTCAGCATGGCCGCCTTCGGTAGCGAGACACAGCCGTGGGTCGGGCCCTTGTGGTCCAGGTGCAGCCATATCCCGCCGCCCTTTCCCTGCCCCTGCGGGCGGACCGGGTCGAGTGGGGAGGTGCCGGGCCTGCGGTTGTAGTCGATGGCGATGACGTAGTCGAAGACCCCCGCCAGCGACTCGCCCTCGAATCCCGTCCCGAAGTCCACGAACTGGGACGACCGGTGGTACGGGAGCCGGGAACCGGGGTCGGGCAGCCGTCCGCCCGCGTCGGTGAGGGCGAACACGCCGATCGGGGAGCGCAGGTCGGACTCGTGGTGGTCACTGGTCCAGCCGCGCAGGGCGTTGTGCGCGGCCCAGGTTCCGTCGGCCTGCCACTGCCCGCCCGTGCGTTGGTACAGCACGGCGGTGGAGTCGGGGGAGCGCGCGCCTTTTCCGGTGACGAGGAGGATCTGGTCGGCGTCGGTGGGGACTTTGGCTCCGAGCGCCGGGCCTATCCCGGGCGGTAGGGAGGTGGGGGCGGTTGGGGAGGGGGTCGGATTGGGGGTGGCGGTTGGCAGCGTGGTTGCGGCTGCTGCCGCGGCGATCCGGGTCCGGGCTTGGGCGGGCGCAGGCGCAGAGGCGGCGGACGCCGATGGCTGGGCGCAGCCCGTGCACAGGGTGCTGACCAGGACGGCGACCGTTGTCGCGGCGGCGGCGACAGGCAACGACGCCGTGCGGACTGTGAAGGTGCTCATGTAGACCTTGGAACGGGCCCCCGTCCCCGCTGGTTGTCCGGGTCGACTGTGACGCCCGTCACCCCCGGCGAGTACAACCTCGCGGGCCCCACCTGCGTTGATGTCAGAATCGGGGGCACTTCGGCACGGAACCAGGGCGAGCCAGGCCCAGGGCGAAACAAGAACGAGGCAGGGGGCGGTGTGCGGCAGAGCGAACGGGAGGCTCGGTTCGAGGAGTTCGTCCAGGCCCGCTCCGGTGCGCTGCTCCGGTTGTGCCAGCTGCTGACCAATGACCGCCACCTGGCCGAGGACCTGCTGCAGACCGCCCTGGCCAACTGCTACCGGCACTGGGACCGGGTGCTCGCGCAGGGCAGAGAGGAGGCGTACGTGCGGACCGCGATCGTCAACGCGCACATCGACGGCGTCCGTCGGCGCAAGCTCAAGGAGATCCTCACCCTGCACCTGCCGGAGCACGGCTCGCGCGAGCCGGCCGGGTGGGTCGACGACCGCGACCTGCTCCGCCGCGCTCTGGCCGACCTGGCCCCGCGCACCCGCTCGGCGGTGGTGCTGCGGCACTACGTCGGACTGACCGAACTGGAGGCGGCGCAGACCCTCGGCTGCTCGGTCGGCAACGTCAAACGGCTCACCTTCCGCGGTCTGGCCCAGCTGCGGACGACGGTGGGACAGCAGCAGACGGAGGAGGCGCCGGACGCCTCGGCGGTTCGGACCGGCCCGCCCGCGTCGGGGCGTGCACGGTGACCGGGGGGTTCGAGCAGCGGCTGGAAGCGGATCTTGAGGCGCTGGCCGCGGCGTCCGCGCCGCCCCCGCCCGACCTCTACGCCCAGGTGCGGGCCCGGGTGGACCGGCGCCGTCGCCGTCGGACCGCCGTCCTCGCCGGGGGCGTCGCGGCCTGCACCGCGACCGTGCTCGGCCTGACCCTGACCTTCGCGGACCGGGCCGCACCCGCCCCGACTCCGTCGTCCGCGGTCCCGGCAAGCGGGGGAGCGGCCGGCTCCTCCCACGGCGCGACCGCCCCCTCCGGCGGCGCGACCACCGACACCGCCTGGTGGCCGCTGGCCGACGCCGACCTGCGGCCGCCGCCGTCCGCGGTGCTGTCGGGCTGGGACGCGGCCAAGCAGACCACCCACAGCGACGCCCGGCTGCTCTACCAGCAGCAGCTGGACCCCAAGGCCGTGCTCTTCCTGGTCGCCGGTCGCACGCCGGACGGCGGGACCAGGGTGGCGCTGCTGCTCGGCATGCAGGGCATCAACGGAGCAGTGTCACGCACCGGCCTCGACCTGCTGCTGGACGTGGACGCGCCGACCGGGCGGTCCGCTCCGGTGGCCCTGGCGCTGCTCCAGGGCCTGACCTCCAAGGCGTCCGCCAGCACGCTCGGCATCGAGGTGCTGGCCACTCCGTGCGCCGGAAAGGCGCAGGTGTCCCTCGACGGCGAGAGCACCCCGCTCACCGTGGTCGGGGCCAAGAACGGGATCCTGGTCGTCAAGCCGTTGCGGACGGCGGGGAGTCCGCCCGGCCCGATGACGCTGGAGTGCGCCGCGGAGGTCACCGGCATCAGCTCGGCCCGGCTGACCCCGGCCGGCCACGCCCTGGTCCCCGGCCGCGACACCACGGCCTACCTGTTGACCGGCGCCTGACGTGCTGAGGGCCGGTCAGGTTCTAGGGTGAGTCGGATCCGACGGGGTGAGTCGATCACTCGACCCGCCCCGCCCCCGACCGGGCGGCGTCGGAGGGTATCGGGGAGCAGAAGAGGAGGCCGTCCCGGTGGGGTTCGCCACGCTGGCCGTGATCTCGCTCGCGGCGCTGCTCGGGCCGCTGTTGGCGCTGCCCCGGCGCTGGGGGCTGCCGGTGGTGCTGGGCGAGCTGGTCGCCGGGGTGCTGCTGGGACCGACCGTGGTGGGCTACCTGGACGCAGGCAACGGGACGTTCGCCTTCCTGGCCGACACCGGCTTCGCGTTGATCATGTTCGTGGCCGGGGCGCACGTCCCGGTGCGGGATCCGAGCCTGCGGGCCGGGCTGGGCACCGGTGCGCTCCGGGCCGCCGCCGTGGGAGTGCTCGCGGCGGCGGCCGGGTTCGGCATCGCGCGGGCGTTCGGCACCGGCCACGCCGCGATGTACGGGGTGCTGCTGGCGTCTTCCTCGGCCGCGCTGGTGCTGCCGATCGTCGACTCGCTGGGGCTGGGCGGCGGCCTGGTGCTGGCGCTGCTGCCGCAGGTCGCCGTCGCCGACACGGCCTGCATCGTGGCGCTGCCGCTGGTCATCGATCCCGACCACGCCGCGCGGGCGGCGCTCGGGGCGCTGGCGGTGACCGGGTCGGCACTGGTGCTGTTCCTGGTACTGCGGTGGCTGGAGCGCGGCGGCTACCGCCGTCGGCTGCATCAGCTCTCCGAGGAGCGGCAGTTCGCCCTGGAGCTGCGGATCAGCCTGGTGCTGCTGTTCGCCCTGGCCGCGCTGGCGGTGCGGACGCATGTGTCGATCATGCTGGCCGGGTTCTCGTTCGGTCTCGCGGTCGCCGCCGTCGGCGAGCCGCGCCGACTGGCGAAGCAGCTTTTCGCGCTGACCGAGGGCTTCCTCGGACCGCTGTTCTTCCTCTGGCTCGGCGCCTCACTCGACCTGCGGGCGCTGGGCCGCCACCCCTCGTTCGTCCTGCTCGGACTGCTGCTCGGCCTGGGCGCGGTCGCCGTGCACGCGGCGATGCGCGGCTCGGGCCAGCCACTGCCGCTGGGTGTGCTGGCCTCGGCGCAGTTGGGCGTTCCGGTGGCCGCGGCGACGCTCGGCACGCAACTGCGGCTGCTGGCACCGGGCGAGGCCGCGGCGCTGATGCTCGGCGCGCTGGTCACCATCGGCGCCGCCACCGCCGCGGGCTCCGTTGCCGCGCGCAGAGGCCAGGCATCCGTCGTCTCCACGCCGGTCGCCGAAGTCCCGGACTGACAAGGCGTACTGACGCTTCGACAAGTTGGTCCAGACCATTGGCTCGGACCGGTGTGCTGCCCTAAGGTTCGAGGTGATCAGAGGCCTCTTCGGACGAGTGGAGCACGACGACGTGGGTGCCTGGCCGCAGTTGCGCGAATCCCGGACGGTCCGCCCCGGCGGCGCAGCGGGAACGGCGGCGGGGACGGTGGTGCGGTGCGGTCTGATGGACGCCATGCTGGCCGATCTCGCGGTGTCCGTCGTGTACTTCTTCCGTGAGCCGCTCGACGAGCAACGCCTCGCCGACGGGCTGGCGCGGGCGCTGGAGCAGATCCCCGTCTTCGGCGGACGCTTGCGCACCACCGAAGCCGCCGGCGGCGACGTGCTGGAGATCGTCTGCGACGGTTCCGGTGTGCCGATGGACAGTTACGACGTGGACGAGACCCTGGCCGAGGCGATGAGCCGGGTGACCCTGCCCGGGGCCGAGCTGGTGGACCATGTGCGGGCGAGCGAGGCCCGGGGCGGCGGCCTGCCGCTGCTGACCGTGCGGCTGAGCCGACTGGCCGACGGTGGAACGGCGTTGGGGCTCTCCTGGCACCACGCGCTGGGCGACGTGCAGACGTTCATGCTGCTGATGCGGGCCTGGTCGGCGGCGGTCGAGGGACTGCGGCTGCCCGAGGTGGAACTGGTCGCCGACCACGACGCCTACCTGGACCGGGTGCTGCCGCCGGAGGACTGCGGACGCCCCGGATTCCGGCTGCCAGGACCGGAGGAGGCGGAGCTGCTGGCCCGTGAGGTCGCCTTCTCGGTGCGGGCCAACCGCACCGTCCAGGTCTACTTCAGCGAGGCGGAGACCGAACGGATGCGACAGGCGTTCATCGAGGCGGCCGGGCGCAAGCTCTCCACCAGTGATGTGCTCTGCGCGCATGTCGTCTGCACGATAAGGGAGTTGGACGACGACGCGGAGGCCAGGGAACTGACCGTGCCGGTCAACGTCCGGCGCCCGCTGGACCTTCCGGCGACTGTGGTCGGCAATCTGCTCAGCGAGATCCATCTCGACTGCGCCGGGGGCGCGGCGCCGGAACGGCTCGCGGTCGAACTGCGGGAGGCCGTCGAGGACTTCACCGCCTCACACCTCAATCTGCGGGCCAATATCCGCTTCCTGGAAGCGATCGGCCGGGACCGCCTGGGCGACTGCGCCCCGCTCGGGTTCGACCCCGCGCGGCGCAGGCTCACCTTCTCCAACTGGAGCCGGTTCGGCGCCTACGAGATCAGCTTCGGCGGTCGCCGGCCGGTCTTCTTCAGCCCGGCCGCGAACCTCCAACTGCCCTGGGTCTCCTGGATGGTGGAGGGTTTCGAGGGAACCGGCTCGCTGTTCACCGTCGTTCTGCCGACCCGCCTCGCCGGACGCTTGCGCAGCGCGGAGGGACGCGCTGCGCTGCACCGTCACCGCTCGGACCAGGACCCGCTGCCGCCCCTCGCGGAGGCGGTGCGCAAGCTGGCCTGACGCATCGTCAAGGGCATTCCGAGAAAGCGTCCTCGATCGCGGTCCACAGCCCGACCCGGGCCCGCAGCGCGGTGCGGACGGTGTCGGCGCAGGCCGCCCACTTGGCGTCGTCGTCCCCGCACAGGTCGATCAGCATCTGCATGGCCATCGGGGTGTGCTGCTCGCCGTCCACCTCGATGTGCCGGGCCAGGTAGTCCTTGAAGACGGTGAGCACGCCGTCCGGGTCGTCGATCTTGATGACCTGCGCGAACATGTCGGGTATCAGGTCCTCCCGGCCGAAGGCGAAGGCGGCGGCCCGGCAGTGGACCGGGGCGTTGTCGATGATCTCCCAGGTGGTGCCGGTGAAGTCCAGTGCGGCCTGCGGAGCCTGTGCGGCCTTCAGCGCCTCCGGCACGGCCGTACCGGCCCTGAGCAGGTCCAGGAAGGCGGAGACCGGGCCGGGGTCGGCGCCGGCCTGCCGCATGCCCTCCACATAGAGCTCGAAGTGGCTGATGAAGCCCTCGCCGAGCTCGTCGCTCTCCTCCACCAGCACGATGTCGTTGATGAGTCTGCGGCTGGCGGTCGGACCGCTCGGCACCCAGGGCACCTCGACGCAGGTCAGTTCCCGCTGCAGGCTCTTGAGCAGCGACATGAAGTCCCAGACCGCGAAGACGTGCCGGTCCAGGAAGGTGCGGACCCGCTCGATGCTGTTGAGCTGTCCGTAGACGGTGTGCTCGACGACCTCGCGGCGCAGCGGCTCGATCGCCTGCTGCAGGCCGGACAGGCCGGGGTGGGTGCGGTCCCAGTGGTAGCGGTCGGTGACCATGGCAGGGCTCCTCGGGATGGAACGGCAGAAGGGGGTCAGGACGGGTGTTTCATCACGGCGTGCAGGGCGTGCCGGAGCTGGTCCCGGCCGGGCTGCAGCGCCCGGTCGAGGGCCAACGCGAAGGGCAGGACCGCGCCGTCGGGGCGGGTGATCCTGCGGGGCGGTGCGATCAGCCGCATCTCCTCGGCGGCCGTGGCCAGGATCTCCCCGCCGATGCCGCAGCTGCGGTTGGAGTCGTCGATGACGACCAGCCGACCGGTGCGTTCCAGCGAGGCGGCGAGCGCGGTCCAGTCGAAGGGGTGGAGGGTGCGCGGGTCGAACACCTCCACCGAGACGCTGTCGGCGACCTCCTCGGCGACCGCCAGCGCGTCCTGGACCAGGTGGCCCACCGCGACGACGGTGACGTCCGTCCCGGCCCTACGCACCCGGGCCGAGCCGAGCGGGACCGGCGCCAGCGGCACGGTGACGTCCTCGCGGACGCCGAGTGCGGCGGCCGGGGCGAAGACCACCACCGGGTCGGGGTC
The DNA here is from genome assembly GCF_042510955.1 of Streptacidiphilus cavernicola. NCBI lineage: Bacteria > Bacillati > Actinomycetota > Actinomycetes > Kitasatosporales > Streptomycetaceae > Streptacidiphilus > Streptacidiphilus cavernicola. The sequence goes on along the minus strand of NZ_JBHFAB010000019.1, from coordinate 152,451 downwards.
GCGGATCGCGGAGAGCAGCAGCCCGTAGGCGTCCGAGGGGGTGGCCGGGACCACGGTCTTGACCCCGGCGTGGGCGAACAGGCTGTAGGGGTGGTCCGAGTGCTGCCCGGCCCAGCCGTCCCGCGAGCCGGAGCCGGGGACCAGGCAGGTCAGCGGGACTCCGGCCTGACCACCCGTCATCAGCGAGAACTTGTGCGCCTGGTTCACGAGTTGCTCAAAGACCAGAAACAGCAGCGACGGGATCTGGAACTCGATCACCGGACGCCGCCCGGACAGCGCCGCGCCGACGGCCAGGCCGGTGAAGCCCTGCTCCGACAGCGGGGTGTCCACCACCCGTCCGCTGCCGAAGCGTTGCTGCAGCCCCAGTGTCGGTCCGGCCAGACCGGCCCCGACGTCCTCGCCGAACACGCAGACCGCGGGGTCGTCGGCGAGGGCGTCGGCGAGGGCGCGGTTGAGCGCCTTGGTGTAGGAGAGCAGGGTCATACGACGGCCCCGGCTCGCGGGCGGAGCCCGTCCGCGTAGAGGTGGTCGCAGGCGGTCGCCGGGTCCGGGTGCGCGGCGGCCAGGGCGAACCGCTCGGCCTCGGCCAGCACCGCCGCCACCTCGGCGTCGATCCCCGGCCGCAGCTCCGGGTCGATCGCGTCGACCGCGGCGGCGGCGCGGAGCAGCGGGTCGCGGGCGCGCCAGCCGTCCACCTCCTCCGCGGTGCGGTAGCTGACCTTGACCCGGCGCTCCATGGTGTGGTGCCCCTCGAAGCGGTAGGTGCGGCACTCCAGGAAGCTCGGCCCGCCGCCGCTCCTGGCCAGCTCGGCGGCTTGCGCCGCGGCCTCGCGGACCGCCTCGGTGTCCATCCCGTCGACGCTGACGGCCGGGATGCCGAAGGCCTCGGCCCGGCCCAGCGCGCTGCCCGCGACGGCGGTCGCGGCGGGCAGGGTGGTGGCGTAGCCGTTGTTCTCGCAAACGAAGAGGACCGGCAGCCGCCACATCGCGGCCAGGTTGAGCGACTCCAGCAGCACGCCCTGGTTCAGCGCGCCGTCACCGAAGAACGTTGCCACCACCCTTTCCTCTCCTGCCTGTTGGGCCGCCCAGGCGGCGCCGACCGCGATCGGGGCACCGGCGCCGACGATGCCGTTGGCGCCGAGGATGCCCAGTGCGAGGTCGGCGGCGTGCATGGAACCGCCCCGTCCTTGGTTCAACCCGGCCTCCCGGCCCGCGAGTTCGGCGAGCAGGCGGCCGGGTTCCGCGCCCTTGGCCAGGACGTGGCCGTGGCCCCGGTGGGTACTGGTGATCCGGTCGCCAGGACGCAGCGACGCGCAGACGCCGACCGCGACCGCCTCCTGGCCGATGTAGGGGTGGATGCCGCCGACGATGATGCCGCTGCGCACCAGCGCCAGCGCTCGTTCCTCGAAGCCGCGGATCAGCCGGAGCATCCGGTAGCGACCCTCGACAGTGGTGAGACCTGTTGTGAGCAAAGGGAATTGAGGCGTCATCATAGCGATCCCCGCCACACCGTGGGGCAGATCTCCGGGTCTGCGTAGTCCGGAACCCCGTCCGCCGTGCGGCGCACCACGACGTCGTGGTTGTAGGCCACTTGGCTGCCGTCCGGACGGGTGTGCCGGCGGTAGTGGTTCGCGCCGTCCTGGAGGTGCAGCGACACCGCCCGGCGCGGTTCGGGCGCCCGGTTGGCGCCGCTGCCGTGGTAGGTCCGGCAGTGGTGGAAGCTGACCTGGCCGCGCGGGATCAGCACCGGGACCTTGCGCACCTGCTGCCCGTTGAAGTCGGCGTTGTCGAGCAGCAGCTGCTCCAGTTCGGAGTTGTCCCGCTGGGCGAAGTGGCGGCTGGAGTCCTCCTCGGTCTCCAGTTCCTTCCAGCGGTGGCTGCCGTCGACCATGGTGATGGTGCCGTTCTCCTCGGCGCAGTCGTGGAACGGGATGAAGGCCGTCAGCATCCGCTCCGAGGAGCAGGTCTGCCAGTAGTGCCGGTCGAAGTGCCAGGGCACCTGGTTGCTGGGCTCGTCCGGGACCGGCGGCTTGTAGATCAGGGTCGACTGCCAGATCCGGATCTCCTCGGCCCCGGCGAGCAGCGCGGCGACCGCGCCCACCAGCGGCTTGCGCAGGATCGCGGCGATGGCGTCGCTCTCGAAGTGGACGTAGTCGTTGTGCCGCTGGACCGGGCCGTGCGACGGCTCCCAGGCGGCGAGGTTCGGCGGACGCACCGGCAGGGTGCGGTCCCGGTGGCCCTCGTAGTACTTCTCGGTGGCGTCCTGGAGGGTGTCCAACTCTTGGTCGCTGAACAGCCGTCGGGAGAGATACCAGCCGTGCTCGGCGTAGTCGGCCACCTCCTCGGGGGTCGGCAGCAGGGCGCGTTCGGCGTCGGTCAGGGCGAAGGCTGCGGCGGCATGCGCGGTGGCCGTCATGGGCGGTGTCTCCTCAAGGTCACTCAGGAAGGTCACTCAGGAAAGGTGACTCGGGATCAGAGCGCCGCGGCGGCGTTCTGGCGCTCGACCGCCTCGTACAGGGCCTTGATGTTGGCGGTGCCGAAGGTGCCCGCGCCCTGACGCTCGATCAGTTCCAGGAAGAAGGTCCGCCGGGGGTGTACCGAGCGGGTGAAGATCTGGAACAGCTGCCCGCCGTGGTCCTGGTCCACCAGGACGTCGAGCTCGCGCAGCACGTCCACCGGGATCGCGGTGCCGCCGAGGCGCTCGGCCAGCCCGTCGTAGTAGGCGGACGGGGTGGTGAGGAACTCCACCCCGTTGCCGCGGAAGGTGCGCAGCGCGGCGGCGATGTCGTGGGTGCGGAAGGCGAGGTGCTGCACGCCGGGGCCCTCGTGCGCGTCCAGGAAGGCGTCGATCTGGCCCGGCTGGCGCGCGGTGTCCGGCTCGATCAGGGTGAAGGTCACCGCGGCCGAGCCGCTCTGCACCACGCTGGAGTCCATCGCCTGGGCGCCGACCTCGATGTGCTCGCCGAAGATCCGGTGGAAGCCGAGGGCCGCCTCGCAGAAGCGCACCGCCGCGGCCAACTCTCCTGCGGGGACGCAGATCGCGATGTGGTCCAGCACGTCGAGCAGCGCGCCGCCCGGTGCGGCGGGCCCGGCCCCGGAATCTGCCCCGGGGTCGGCACCGGGGTCGGCCGGTGCGTCGGCGACGAAGCGCAGCGCCAGGTCGCCGAAGCCGGCCACCAGGCCGGCGTCCCGGTCCAGCACCCGGGCACCGTGCCGGACCGCGCGCTCCAACGAGGCCGCCGGGTCGGTGCAGCCGAGGGCGATCACGGCGACCCCGTCGCCGTGCCGCTCGACGAACCGGGCCACCGGGTGCGCGGGCTGCGCGGCCGAGGTGAGCCGCAGCCGGATCGTGCCCTGGTGCAGGTGCACGCTGTGCAGGCCGGGCCGCGGCTCCGGCTGCCGGGCGTCGGGTGCGAAGCCGAACCCGGTGACCAGGTCGGTCGCGGACTGCGCGGCGTCGGCGCAGTGGTACTCGATGTGGGTGATGGTGGTGACGGTCAACGGAAGGCTCCCCGGACGTGTGGTGTGCCGCGGGTGCGGCGTGCTGCGGGTCGGCGCGCGGCGTGGATCGGCGCGGTGGGGTTCAAGCGGCGTGGTTCAGGACGGCGCGGTTCGGCGCGCTGTGCTTCAGGGCGGCGCGGCGTGCTTCAGCGCGTGGCGTGGGTGGACGGCGGGCCGAGGACGAGGCTGATGTTGTGGCCGCCGAAGGCGAAGGAGTTGGTCAGGACGGCGCCGACCGGCGTGGTCCTGGCCGCGCCGCGGACGTGGTCCAGGGCGCAGGCCGGGTCGGGCTCGTCCAGGTTCACCGTGGGCGGCAGGATGCCCCGGCTCAGCGCGAGCGCGCTCACCGCCGCCTCCACCGCCCCGGCCGCGCCGAGCAGGTGCCCGGTCGAGCCCTTGGTGGAGCTGACCGCGGGCTGGTCCGCGCCGAACACCGTGTGCAGCGCGGCGGTCTCGGCGGCGTCGCCCAGCTTGGTGCCGGTGCCGTGCGCGTTGACATAGCCGATGTCGGCCGGGAGCAGCCCGGCCGAGGCGATGGCGGCCCGCATGGAGTCGGCCGCGCCCTCGCCGTCGGCCCGCGGCATGGTCGGGTGGTGGGCGTCGGTGGAGCCGCCCCAGCCGCGCAGGTCGGCGTAGCCGGCCGCGCCGCGGGCGTCGGCGTGGGCGGCCCGTTCCAGCACCAGCACCGCGCTGCCCTCGCCCAGCACGAAGCCGTTCCTGCGCAGGTCGAAGGGTCGGCTCGCCTGCTCAGGGTCACTCCAACCACGGGACAAGGCACCGGAGTTGGTGAAGGCGGCGGCGATCGTCGGATGGAGTGAGGACTCACTGCCCCCGCACACCACCACGTCCGCGTCGCCCGCCCGGATCAGCCGCAGCCCCTCGGCGACGGCCTGTGCACCGGCCGCGCAGGCGGTGACCACGGCCGAGCTGTAGCCGCGGATGCCGTGCTTGATGGCGACCCGGGCGGTGGCCATGTTGGACAGCATCCCCGGAAGCAGATACGGGCTGACGCCGGGTCGGCCGCGCCGCAGCCGCTTGTGCGACTGCTGCTCGAAGGTCTCCAGGCCGCCGCCCCCGGTGGCCAGCACCACGGCCACCCGGCGCGGGTCCGCGTCCCGGCCGACCACGATCCCGGCGTCGGCGAGGGCGTCGTCGGCCGCGGCCAGGGCCAGCAGCACGAAGCGGTCCACGCAGCGGGTCTCGGTCGGCGGCAGCACCTCGCGGCCGTCCACGGCCGGGGCGATCCCGGCCGCCTCCAGCCAGCCGTGCGCGGCGTGGCCCTCGGGCACGGCGCGGACCCCGGAGCGTCCGGCGGCCAGCGCGTCGAAGACCTCGTCCGGCTTCCGGCCGACCGGGGTGACCAGGCCGATCCCGGTCACCACGGCGGCGTCGCGGTCCCGGCTCATCGGGCGGCCACGGCGGCGAGGTGGCGTTCCCGGAGCAGGACCTTGCGGACCTTGCCGGTCGGGCCCAGCGGAATCCGGTCCTCGGATACCACCAGCACCTCGCGGACGACCGCGGCGGTGTGCGGGTCGAGCGCCGCGGTGACCTCCTTGGTGCGGTCGGCCTCCGGGTCGGCGCCGGGGTCGAGCTGCAGCAGGACGTCGGCGACCACCCGTTCGCCGCCGTCCCGGAACGCGACCACGGTGCAGTCCAGCACGTCCGGGCAGGCCGCGAGCACCCGTTCCTCCGACATCGCGGTGAACAGCCGCCGCCCGCCGCCGAGGTCCACCGAGTCCACCGCGCGGTCCACGTGGTAGTAGTAGCCCTCTTCGTCCCGGTACATCAGGTCGCCGGTGAGGAAGTAGCCGCGGACCCGGGTGCGGAAGGTGGTGGCGGAGTCGTTCCAGTAGCCCAGCGCCAGGGTGGGGGAGCGGGTGCCGAGCTCGCCGACCTCGCCGGGCCCGAGGGCGCTGCCGTCGGGGGCGAGCACGGCGCAGTCGACGAAGGCGTGCGGCCTGCCGACGCAGCGGCCGTAGCGCTCGGTGCCGGGGCCGTGCGAGATGAAGAAGTGCGAGTGGCCCATCTCGGTGGAGCCGAGGCCGTCCACGAAGAGCGAGCCGGGAATCCGGGCCCGGCCCTGCCGGGTGACCGTCTCCCGGGAGCCGGCGGCGATCAGCCGGCGGATGTGCGTCTCGTGGGCGCAGTCGCCGGTGTTCCACCACAGGGCGACCGAGTCCAGTTGACGGTCGCTCAGCTGATGGTGCGCCAGCTCGGCCCAGGTGGCCGCGAAGCCGATCACCCCGCGCGGGGCCCAGCTCTCGATCGCGTCCAGCACCCCGGCGCCGGACTGCCGGGACAGCAGCGCGATCTCGGCGTTGGCGCTCATCGCCAGGTTGACCGCGATCAGGGTGGCGGCGTGCGGCGCGGGCAGCGCGCTGAGCATCCGTTCCGAGCCCTGCGGACGGGGCAGCGCCAGCCGGTGCCGGATCGCCGCGAAGAGGCTCGCGTGCGAGTGCACCACCGCCTTGGGCATCCCGGTGGTGCCGGACGAGTGGGTGATCGCCACCGGGTCCTCGGACCAGTGCCGGTACGGCTCCGGCGCGGCGTCCGGGTCCGCGCCGACCGCGAGTGTGCCGACGGCCGGGAGCAGCGGGGCGCCCGGGTCGTGCTCGGCCAGCATGGCCGCGCGGGCCGGGTCGGCGAGGATGCCCACCGCGTTCAGCCGGGCGATGTAGCGGGCGGCCCGCCCACCGGGCACGTTCGGGTTGAGCAGCGCCGGGATCGCACCGAGCCGGGCCAGCGCGAGGAAGGCCAGCACATGGTCGGCGGCGTCGGTCGCGTAGACCGCCACCGGGTCGCGCGGGACGATGCCCAGCGCGTGCAGTGCCGCCGCCCTGGCCCGGACCGCGCGGTCCAGCTCGCGCAGGGTGAAGGGCTCCCAGGCGGCGTGGTCGTCGACCGGGGTGTCGAAGGTCAGCAGCGGCTCGTCGAGGCCGATGCCCAAGGCGATCCTGCTGGTCAGCACGTTGCCCGCGCCGACGTCCGGGTCGGCGGCGAGAAGCGCGCGGATATTGCGAGTGCTCACGGTGGTGGTCCCTCCCATGGCGGCGGCCATGCCTGTGACGGGTGCTGCGGTGACCGGTGGTGCGGGTGACCGGTGGTACGGCTGGACGAGGTGCCGGGCGGGGTTGTCGCTCAGGCGCTGCGGACCAGGACGGCGACGGCCCGGTCGTGCTGCGCGGGGTGTCCGGCGGGGACGGTGAGGACAGCGGGGTCGGCCGGGTCGGCCTGCTCGGCGGCGATGACGAGGACCAGGTCGGCGTCGCCGTCGGCGAGCAGGAGTTCCGCCAACGCCATTGCATCGGACGGCACTTCACCGGGATTGTCAGATACTGCGGGGCCGGGGCTGACCGCGACCACCGGGCCGGTGAGGCGGTGGCGTGCGGCGATGTGGCCGAGGACGGCATTGGGGTTGGACTGGAAGAACAGCAGCGGTGGCATCCGCCGGTCGGCCTGGGCCGCCGTGTCGATGGCGCGCGCAGTGGCCCGGTCGCCGCTGCGGCTGGTGAGCAGCAGCGCGGTCCGGTCCGGAACGGCTCGGTCGCCGAAGCCGGCCCGCAGGCAGCGTTCGGCGGCCACGGCGACCAGCGGGTTGAACGAGGAGGAGGTGAAGCCGGGAAGCGGCGGCGGTTCCAGGCCTTCCGAGTCGTTCGGGTCGTTCGAGTCGTCCGGAGTCGGCCAGCGGCCCTCGGCCAGGATCTGAAGTACCATCAGGCGGCCACCAGTAGTGCGGTGTTGGCGCCGCCGAAGGCCGAGTTGAGGCTGAGCGCATAGCGCGGACGTGCCTCGCGCGGACCGTCCAGCACCAGGTCGAGCCCGCAGTCCGGGTCGGGTCCGAGCCAGCCCGCGTTGACCGGGAGCAGGCCGTCCCGCAGCGCGGCGATGGTGACCGCCAGCTCCAGCAGTGCCGACGCCTCCAGGGCGTGGCCGTGCACCGCCTTGGTGGAGCTGACCGGGAGCCGGTCGGTGTGGCTGCCGAAGACCCGGCGCAGCGCGTTCGCCTCGGCCCGGTCGGCCAGCGTCGAGCCGGTGCCGTTGGCGTTGACGTAGCCGACCTCGGCCGCGGCCACCCCCGCCCTGGCCAGCGCGGATTCGGCTGCTCTGGCCATCCCGCCGCCGTCCGGGAGCGGACGGCAGACGTGGTGCGCGTCCCCCGACCGGCCCCAGCCGGCCAGCCCGGCCAGCACCGGGGCTCCGCGCCGCTCGGCCGCGGCCCCGTCCTCGATGACGACGGCCACGGCCGCGTCGGCGAGCAGGGTGCCGGACCGTCCGGCGCTGAACGGGCGCAGCTCGCCGTCGCGGGCCAGGGCCCGTCCGGCGTCGAAGGCGGCGAAGACGCCCGGCTGCACCAGGTGCCCGGCCGCGACCAGCACCCGGGACTGCCGACCCGCGGCGACCAGCGCGGCGGCGTCCGCCACGGCGGTGGCCGCGGCGACGCAGGCGCCGGTGTAGACCCGGGTCACCCCGGGGACGCCGCAGAGCCGGGCCGCTCCTTCGGCGACCCGCGCGGCGACCTCGGCGGTGCCCAGGTCGCTGTGCAGGGCGAGCAGCAGCGGGGTCTCCGTGCTGCCGTCCGGACCGGCCTGGCGGCAGGCGTCGGCGATGACCCCGAGCAGGGCCTCGGCCAGGGGCGGCGGGTCGGTCAGCAGTGCGGCCCTGGTCGTCCGGCGTCGGCTGACGTCGAAGCGGGACACGGTGTCGAACGCGGTCTTGCCGTAACTGACCGCTGCCGCCAGCGGTTCGAGCCCCCGGCCGCAGGCGCTGAGCACGCCGAGACCGGTGACCACGGGCCGGGCGGCGGGGACGGCGTCGCTGCTCATGGCTGAGCGGCCCCGGTGGGTCTCCCGGATTCGGCGGCCTCGCGTAGCACCTCGACGGCGTCGTCCACGGTGCGGACGGTGTCGATCCGCTCGTCGGAGAGGTCCAGTTCGATCCCGTAGCGCTGCTCGAACTCGGCTATCAGCCAGGTGAGTTCGAGCGAGCCGAGATCGTCGGGGACGGATTCGGGGGAGCGGTCGCCGAAGGTCGCCAGCATGGCCAGCACCTCGGCCCGGCCCAGCGGCGCGAGGTCGGTCACGCGGGGCTGCCGGACACGGCGGGGGCGGCGGCGCCGGTTGCGGCGATCCGGGCGGCGACGTCGGCGGTGAACTCGTCGAGGGTCATCAGCGCGGTGCCCTCCATCTCGTCCAGGTCGAACTTGACCCCGAACTCGTCCTCGACCTGGACCGAGAGGTCGGCCAGGGCCAGCGACTCCAGGTCGAGCCCGGCCGGGCCGAGGTCGGTGTCGCCGGTGACCTCGGTGACGTCGTAGTTCATCTCGATGAGTGTCGCGAGGACGAACGCGCGGATCCGGTCCTGCATGGTGTGCTCCTCGAACTCGTGCGGTGGCAGGGGGTGGTGCGGGCGGTGCGGTGGCAGTGACGTTCAGTGGCAGTGAGGTTCAGTGGTGCGGGTCTGCGGTGGTGCGCCCCGCGGCGACCGCCGCGCGGAGGCCGGTGACGTCGCGGAGCAGCTTTCCGGTGGCGGTGCGCGGCAGCGCGGCCAGCAGGGCGAGTCGGCGCGGGCGCTTGTAGGGCGCCAACTGCCTGGCCAGCAGCTCGCGGAGCCGGTCCGGCTCGGCGCCGGGGTCGCCCGACAGGTAGGCCTCGATGGCGCCCTTGTCGAAGACCACCACCGCCTCGCGGACACCGGGCAGCGCGGACAGCGTCTGCTCGACCTCGGTGAGGTCGACCTTGAGGCCGCCGACCGACACCTGCGAGTCCCGGCGGCCCAGTACGGTCACCCGGCCGGTGTCGGGGTCCACCCGGGCGGCGTCCCTGGTGTGCAGCCAGCCGTCGGACCAGCGGGCCGGGTCGGTCAGTCCCGGGTAGGGCGAGTCGGCCATGGCGATGTGCAGCTCGCCGCCCTCCTCGCGCAGCTCCAGCCCGTGCACCGGGGCGGACCACGGGTGCAGCTCGCCGGTCAGGTCGGTGGCGATCACCCCGAGTTCGGTCATCCCGTACATCGTTCCCAGCGGGACGCCGTAGCGGGCGCCGAAGGCGGCCGGGAGGCTGGGCCGGACCACCTCGCCCGCCACGATCATCCGCCGGAGCCGTGGCAGCGCCGGCGGCGAAGTGGCCCCCGCCAGCAGCTCGGCGTGGAACGGGACCCCGATCACGGTGCTGGGACGGTCGTCGGCGGCGATCGCGTCCAGGATCCCGGCGGCGGTCATCCGTTCCGGGACGGTCAGCGGGGCCCGTGCGTGCAGGCTGTTCAGCAGTCCGCCGACCAGGCCGAGCACATGCACCACCGAGGACAGCAGCACCACCCGTTCGCCCTCGCCGGGAAAGTCGGGAAGCTTGGCGTAGCAGTCGAGTTCACGGATCAGGTCGGCCGCAGTACGGCCGATGACCTTGGAGGGGCCGGTCGAGCCCGAGCTCAACTGCAGCAGTGCGTGCGGGGTCGCGGCCGGGCGTCCGGCCGGGAGCGGGACCGCCTCCGGCTCGACCTCGGCGAAGCCGCGCAGCGCCGCCGCGCTGCGGTGCTCCGCCCGGACCAGGACCTGCGGTCGCAGTCGGTCGAGTGCCAGGCCGATCTCATGGTCCGTCAGCCTGTGGTCCAGTAGCGTGACTTGAGCCTGCTGCTGCCAGCAGGCGAGCAGCGCGACGACGAAGCCGAGCGAGGGCGGCAGCCGCAGCGCGGCCGTCCCGCCGGGACCGAGCCCGGCGTCGGCGAGCCGCTCGCGCTGGGCGGCGACCAGCCGGCGCAGGGTGCTGCGGTCGACGGGGGAGCCGAAGCGCAGGCACTCCTCGTCACCGGGGCCGGAGAGGAGGAAGAGCTCGACCCATCCGTCCGGTGTTCGGGCATGCGGGGGAGGGGAGAGGAGAGAGCCGGTCAACGCCACTCCACGCATTGAGGAGGGAAATTATGGACGTCGGTTCACAAGTTGTTCGGTCAATTCCGAATGCAGACACTGGCACAGACGAACCGTCAAATCAAGGTCTATACCAATGTGGTCCAGACCTCCTACGCTGCCCGGCAGGGACTGGCCCGAGCGCGGCCACCCGGAGGGGGAGGCCGATGGCACTGCTCGCGCCGGCCGAGTTCGAGAGCGCCGCACGGGCCCGACTGCCCGCCGACGTCTGGGACTTCATCGCAGGTGGGAGCGGTGCGGAAAGCACCCTGGCGGCGAACCTGGCCCAGTTCGGCGACTACGCCCTGCGCCCCCGGGTGCTGGTCGACGTCGCCGGTTGCGACCCGTCGCTGACACTGCTCGGCTCGGAGCTGCGGGCGCCGATCGGGGTCGCCCCGATGGCCTACCACCGGTTGGTCGACCCCGAGGGCGAGGTCGCGACCGCCCGCGCCACCGGCCGCACCGGCACCCTGCTGATCGCCGGGATCTTCGCCAGCAGGACGCTGGAGGAGATCTCCGCCGCCGCCGAAGGTCCGCTCTGGCTCCAGCTGTACTGGCTGCGCCGCCGGGACGTGCTGGCCGGGCTGGTCGAGCGGGCCGAGGCGGCCGGCTACCGGGCACTGGTGCTCACCGTCGACGCACCGCGGATCGGCCGCAGGCTGCGCGACCTGCGCAACGGCTTCGCCGTCCCGGCGGACGTCCGCGCGGTGAACCTCGACCCGGAGCTGATGCGGGCCAGCCACCACGGCGACGCCGGGGCCTCCGGCATCGAGACTCATGCCAGGGAGCAGTTCGACCCCAGCCTGACCTGGGCGGATCTGGCCTGGCTGCGGGAGCGCAGCCGGCTGCCGCTGGTGCTCAAGGGCATCCTCACCGCCGAGGACGCCCGGCTCGCGGTCGAGCACGGAGCCGACGCGGTGGTGGTCTCCAACCACGGCGGACGGCAGCTGGACGGCGCGCTGCCCAGCCTGGCCGCCCTGCCCGAGGTGGTGGATGCGGTGCCGCCGGAGTTCCCGGTGCTGTTCGACGGCGGGGTGCGCAGTGGCGCCGACGTCGCCGTCGCGCTCGCCCTGGGCGCCCGCGCGGTGCTGGTCGGCCGCCCGGTGCTGTGGGGCCTCGCCGTCGGCGGCGAGGACGGGGCAGCCCAGGTGCTGGACCAGCTCAGCTCCGAACTGACGCACACCATGGCCTTGTTGGGACGACCCAGGCTCCGCGGCCTCGACCGCGGCGCCCTCAGCGAAAGAGCAGGACGGTACAGATGACCAAGCGGGCAGCGTTCCCCGGCTGGGACTGGGACGATCCGGACGGCCTCGCGGTCCGGCTCGACGCCTTCAGCGAGCAGGTGGCCGGGTGCGAGAAGCTCGAACCGGTCGCCGCGCGGCTGCCGCACGACCGGGCTGACTTCCTCGAACTCGGGCTTACCGGAATCGAGTTCGCCGCCTTCAGGACCACCCACCCGGCCGGGCTCGGCACCGACCTCGCGGTGCTGCGGGACGCCGCCGGCGCCGTCGCCAGCGAGCCGGGCACCCTCTACCGGGTCGACGGCGACCGGCTGTTCACCCAGCTGGACATCTCCGAGCCGCTGCCCTTCGCCGACGCCAGCGTGGACTGGGTCTACGCCGAGCACCTGATCGAGCATGTGACCATGCCGGTCGCGGTGGGCTGGCTGAGCGAGGCGCGGCGGGTGCTGCGGCCCGGCGGAGTGCTCCGGATCACCACCCCCGACCTGGCCCGCTACCTGGCAGGATATGTGTCCGAGGACGGCTTCCTGGCCCGGCACCGGCGCCGGCTCAGCATGCTGGGCTTCGGACCGCCGATGCCCGAGCGCAAGGCCTTCCTGGTCAACCAGATCTTCCGCTACTACGGCCACCAGTGGATCTACGACCTGGACGAGCTGCGGCACGTCCTCACCCGGGCCGGGTTCGCCCCCGGCGACATCCGGCTCTGCGGCTACCGCGAGGGCGTCCGCCCGGACGTCGCCGACCTGGACACCGCGTTCCGCACCGACGAGACGATCTACGTCGAGGCCGACCTTCCGCTCTCCGCTCCCCCCTCCACCACGACGACGGGCTGACCAGGACCCATGCCACTCCACCCGCAGGCGCTGGCCCTGCGAGAGCAGCGCTCCCGTTCCGGAGCACCGCCCCTCTACACGCTCAGCCTGGCCCAGGCCAGGGCAGCCGACCTCGCCGACATCCGCTCCGCCGCCGGGACACCGGAGCCGGTCGCCGTGGTCGAGGAGCACCGTATCCCCGGGCCCGGCGGGCCGCTGCCGCTGCGGCTCTACTACCCCGAGCGCCCGCGCCCGGAGGGGTCCGAGCCGGGCCGCCGCCCGTTCCCGGTGCTGCTCTACCTCTTCGGCGGCGGCTGGACCCTGGGCTCCCCGGACACCTCCGACGCCATCTGCCGCAGCCTCACCAACGCGGTCGGCTGCGTCACCGCGTCGGTGGGCTACCGGCTCGCTCCTGAGCACCCTTTCCCCGCCGCGCTGCGGGACTGCGAGGCGGCCCTGCGCCGGCTCACCGAGCACGCGGCCGACCTGCGGATCGACCCGGACCGGATCGCGGTCGGCGGCGACAGCGCGGGCGGAAACCTCGCCGCCGCGCTCACCTTGCTGGTCCGCGGCAAGGGCGCCGGCGGCCAGCGCGGCGCTCAGGACGGCGGCCCGGTGATCCGGCACCAGTTGCTGGTCTATCCCAACACCGACCGCCGTGCCGACACCGCCTCGCTGCGCGACAACGACGACCCGCACCTCTTCAACCGGCGCTCGGTGGACTGGTACTGGGGCCACTACCTGGCCGCCGCGGCGGACGGGGACGACCCGCTGGCCTCCCCGCTGCGCGCCGACGACCTGTCAGGACTGCCGCCCGCCACGGTGATCACCGCCGAGTACGACCCGCTGCGGGACGAGGGCGAGCAGTACGCCGAGGCGCTGCGGGCCGCGGGCGTCCCGGTGCTGGCCCGGCGCTTCGCCGGGATGCCGCACGGCTTCTTCGCGATGACCGGCCGTCTTGACGCAGCGGCCGAGGCCCAGCGGTTCGCCGCCGAGCAGCTCCGCGAGGCGTTCCGATGAGCGCCGACGCGGTCGCGCCGATCGCCCCGCTGGAGCTCGGCGAGCTGCACTCCTCCCTGGCGGATCCGCTGCTGGACGCGATGACCTTCCTCAACGAGGTCACCTCCCGCTACCCGGACGCCGTCTCCTTCGCCCCCGGCCGCCCGTACGAGGGCTTCTTCGAGCCGGAGGACGTCCAGGGCCACCTCGACACCTATCTGGACCACCTGCGCGAACGCGGCCTCAGCCGCGACGCGGTCCGCACCGCGCTGTTCCAGTACGGGCCGACCAAGGGCATCGTCCCCGAGCTGGTCGCCCGCACCCTGGCCAACGACGAGGGCCTCGCCGTGGCGCCCGAGGCGCTGGTGCTCACGGTCGGCGCGCAGGAGGGGATGCTGCTGGTGCTGCGCGCGCTCTGCGCCACCGCGGACGACGTGCTGCTGGTCAGCTCCCCCTGCTACGTAGGGGTCACCGGCGCGGCCCGGCTGCTCGACCTGACCACCGTGCCGGTGCCGGAGGGCCCGGACGGCGGCCCGGACCCCGAGGGCGTCGCCGCCGCGGCGCGCGCGGTGCGGGCGCGCGGGCAGCGACCGCGCGCGCTCTACGTGGTCCCCGACTTCGCCAATCCCTCCGGCACCAGCATGCCGCTTCCGGCCCGGTCCCGGCTGCTGGACACCGCGGCGGCCGAAGGGCTGCTGGTGATCGAGGACAACCCCTACGGCTTCTTCGCCCGCAGTCCCGGCGAGCGGCCCACGCTCAAGGCCCTGGACCGCCGTCGGCAGGTCGTCTACCTGGGCTCCTTCGCCAAGACCTGCTTCCCCGGGGCCCGGCTCGGCTATGTGGTCGCGGACCAGGAGGTGGCGGGCGCGGACGGCCGCCGGACCCTGCTCGCCGACGAACTGGCCAAGCTCAAGAGCATGACCACGGTGAACACCCCGGCGCTGAGCCAGGCGGTGATCGGCGGCATGCTGATCCGGCACGACTACCGGCTGCGCAAGGCCAACGCCGACGCCACCGCCTTCTACGCGGCCAATATGCAGACCCTGCTGGACGAGCTGGAGCGGCACTTCCCGCCGACTCTGCGGTCCCGCCTCGGCGTCGACTGGAACCGGCCCGAAGGGGGCTTCTTCGCGGTCCTCAGCGTTCCGTTCACCGCCGACGACGCCGCGATGGAGCACTGCGCCCGGGAGTACGGGGTGCTGTGGACGCCGATGGCCCCCTTCTACCCCGGCGGTGGCGGCGAACGGCGGCTGCGGCTGTCCTGCAGCTCGCTGACCCGCGCTCAGATCGTGGACGGCATCGCCGGCCTGGCCCGCTTCATCCGGGACCGGGCCGAGCGCTGCGCACCCCCGGACGGATCCTAGGCGGGCTCCTCGGTGGCGTGGGAGTCGGTGAGGGTGAGGGCGCCGACTGCCGCGATCGCGCCGACGACGACCGCCAGCAGGGCGTAGGTGATCCGCTCGCCGTGGAAGAACGACGCCACCAGGGCGTCGCTCCAGGCGCCCGCGGGCAGCTGGGTGGTGACCAGTGCGGCGATCATGGTGCCGACCACGGCGGTGCCGATGCTGCTGCCGACCTCCTGGGCGGTGTCGTTGAGCGCGGTGCCGATCGAGGTGCGGTTGCCCGGCATCGCGTCGACCAGCGCGATGGCGCAGATCGTCATGACCGTGCGCAGCCCGATGGTCATCACGACCATGCAGACCGCGATCGCGGCGTAGCCGTGCTCGACGCCCCAGGACAGGCCGGCCAGGGAGCCGGCCAGGCAGGCCGCGCCGACCAGGCAGGCTATCCGGTGGCCGAACCGGCCCGCGAGCCACTCGGACAGCGGGGTCGCGGCGATCATGGTCACGATGATCGGCAGATTCGCCAGGCCGGCCCGCACCGGGCTCCAGCCGTAGGCGTACTGGAAGTGGAGGATCAGCCCGAACATCACCGCGGCCATCGCGATGGCCGTGCCGATCTGCGCGATCGCCGCGCCGCGGACCGTGCCGTGGGAGAAGAGGCGCAGGTCCAGCATGGGCGCCGCGCTGCGGCGCTCGTGCCACACGAACGCGGTCCCGGCGGCGATGGCGCCCAGCACCGCCGCGATGGTCGGCGCGGAGAGCCAGCCGTGCTCGACGCCGCTGGTCAGCGAGTAGCAGGCGAGGCCGATGGTGGTGACGCTCAGCCCGGCGCCGGGCAGGTCGAGCCGGTCGCGGGTGAGGTCCTCGGGCCGGTCGGCCGGGACGCCGAGACGGACGCCGACGGCCGCGATCAGGGCGATCGGGGCGTTGACGACCAGCAGCCACTGCCAGGAGACGTGGGCCAGCGCGGTGCCGCCCAGCAGCGGGCCGAGGACGAAGCCGGACATGCCGACGACGATCATCAGGGTCATCGCGCGCATCCGCAGCGCCTTGTCGTCGAACAGCCGGAAGACCAGCGAGTTGGTGATCGGGGCCATCGCCGCGGCGGCGATGCCCAGGCCTGCCCGCAGGGTGATCAGCTGCCCTGCCGAGGTGACCCAGACGACACCGAGGCTCAGCACGCCGAACACGGCGAGGCCGACCAGCAGCACCCGCCGGCGGCCGAGCCGGTCGGCCATCGACCCGGCGGTCAGCAGCAGGCCGCCGAAGGTCAGCGAGTACGCGCCGGTGACCCACTGCAGCGCGGTGGTGCTGCTGTCGAGGTCCCGGCCGATCGTCGGCAGCGCGATCGAGAGCAGCGTGTTGTCGACCATCTCGACGAAGAAGGCCAGGCAGAGCGCGGCCAGGGGAATCCAGGCCGCTCGTAGGGACGGATAGGTGCGCGTCACGGCGGGCGCGGCGGTGGTCGTGGTCATGACGGTCTCCTCTCGGAATGTCGCCGAGCGGCCTCGGCTATCGAATGTGGTTCGATACTAGAACATGGTTCGAGAGTAGAACGAGGTTCGATGATGAGGCAAATTGTGATTGGATGGGCACCATGACCGGCCCGCGACCCCGACCCGCCGAACGTCCTCCCCGAGGACGTCAGCGTGCCTCGCACTCGATCGAGGCGGTGCTCAGCGCGGCGGTGGCCCTGCTCGACGAGGCGGGCGAGCCGGCGCTGACCCTGCGCGCCCTGGCGGCCAGGCTGGGCACCGGCGTGGGCAGCATCTACTGGTACGTCTCCGGCAAGGACGACCTGCTCGACCGGGCCATCGACCACGTCCTCAGCGGGGTGCTGACCACCGTCGAGGGGCAGGCCGGGAGCGGCGACGCGATCGACGACCTGCGGGTGATGGCGGTCACCCTGTTCGACGCGATCGTGGACCGCCCGTGGCTGGGCGGGCGCTTTATGCGCGGCATCGACGTGCCGGGCAACGCGCTGCGGCTCTACGAGGTCCTGGGGCGGCAGACGCTCCGGCTCGACCTCACGCCGCGGCAGCGGTTCTACGCCGTGTCGGCGATCGTGAGCGTGGTCGTCGGCAACGCCGTCGACATGGGGCAGGAGCCGCCCCCCGAGGTGCTGGACGGCGCGGTGGACCGGGAGGAGTTCCTCGGCCGCTACGCCGAGACCTGGCGCGGGCTGGATGCCCAGGAGTTCCGCTTCGTGCACGACATCGTCGAGGAGTTCGACGGGCACGACGACAGGGAGCAGTTCCTGGCCGGTCTCGACCTGACCCTGGCCGGTCTCAGGCTCCAGGCCGGGGCCTGAGACCGGGGTCCGTCCCGGTCAGCGGACCCGGCTGGAGAACAGTCGGGCCGACCAGAACACCGCCGCCACCGTCAGCAGCGCCACGATCAGCAGGCTCTGCCACACCGAGCTGTCGCCGAGACGGCCGGAGAACAGGGCGCGCATGCCCTGGACCGCCCAGTAGAAGGGGTTCCACTCGGCGGCCCCCTTGAGCCAGCCGGGGGCCAGCGCCAGCGGCAGCAGCACCCCGGAGAGCAGCGCGATCGGCTGGGCGATGGTGTTCACCACCGGGGCCAGCGCGGAGTCGTTGGGGACCAACAGGGCGATCCCGTAGGAGAGAGCCGAGGTCATCAGCGCCAGCAGGGCCAGCAGCAGATAGGCAAGCAGCAGGTTCAGCGGCTTCACCCGCAGGCCGAACGGCAGCGCCAGCAGGGTGATGATGACCGCCTGCACCATCAGCGCCACCACCTCCCGCAGCGCGCGCCCGAGCAGCAGCGCCAGCCTGCTCACCGGGGTCACCCGGGAGCGTTCCACGATGCCCGCGCGCAGCTCGCCGAGCAGGGTGAAGCCGGTGAACAGGCCGCCGAAGATGACCAGCACGGCGAGCAGTCCCGGCACGTAGATCTGGTAGGTCTGGGCGTAGGTGGTCGCCCCCATCGGGGCCAGCACCGGCTTCAGCAGCGGGGCGAACAGCAGCAGGTAGAACAGCGGCTGGATGACCCCGACGGCGATCCAGACCGGGGTGCGGGCCATCAGCAGCAGCTGCCGCTGGAAGACCAGCCAGGTGTCGCGGGCGAGCTTCATCGGTTCGTCAGCCTTTGCGTTCTCAGGTCTGCTTGAGCGAGCGGCCGGTGCGGGCCAGGAAGACGTCGTCCAGGCTGGGGCGTTGCAGCTGGACCGTGGCTGGCACCACGCCGGCCCCCTCCAGCGTCCGCAGCAACTGCGGGATCGCCGCCGCGCCGTTCTCGACGTAGAGCCGCAGCCCGTCCTCGCCCTGCGGTTCGAGCCGGTGCAGGTAGGGCTCGTCGCGCAGCGCCTCGGCGGCATTCGCGCCGGTCGCGGCGCCGCCGCCGGATTCCAGGCCGACCAGCACCACGTCCCCGGCGATCTCCCGTTTGAGCGCCTCGGGGGTGCCCTCGGCGACGACCTCGCCGTGGTCGATGATGGCCACCCGGTCGCACAGCGCGTCGGCCTCGTCCAGGTAGTGCGTGGTCACGAAGACGGTCATGCCCTCGGTGCGCAGCCTGCGGATCTCGTCCCAGACCTGGCTGCGGCTGGGCGGGTCGAGGCCGACCGTGGGCTCGTCCAGGAACAGCACCCGGGGTTCGTGGATCACGCCGAGGGCGATGTCCACCCGGCGGCGCTGGCCGCCGGAGTACGTGCCGCAGTTGCGGTCGGCGAAGTCGGCCAGATCGAAGGACTTGACCACGTCCTCGGCCCGCTGCTGCGCCCGGGTCTTGCCGGTGCCGTACATCCGGGCCTGGAGCACCAGTTCCTCCCGGCCACTGACGGCGTCGGCGGTGCCGCCGCCCTGGGCGACGTAGCCGATGCGGCGGCGCACCCCGGCCGGGTCGGAGCGCAGGTCGGCCCCGGCGATCCTGGCCTCGCCGCCGTCCGGGCGGATCAGCGTGGCGAGCATGCGCAGGGTGGTGGTCTTGCCGGCCCCGTTGGGGCCGAGGAAGCCGAAGATCTCCCCGACGCCGACGTCCAGGTCGATGCCGCGGACGGCGTCGACGGTGTTGGCGTCGGAGGCGGATCTGCGGCGATTCCGGGACTGGAAGGACTTGCGCAGTCCCTGGGTCTCGATCAACCAGAACTCCCGTGCTGGGATGGGGTTGCCGGGGCACTCGTGAACCGGTGCTGCGCGCCACCCTAGGGTCTCCGGCGGTCCGGAAACAATGGCCTAGACCAATGGATTTCCCGGAACCGGCGCACCCGCCGCCACCTGCTCCAGCCGGTCGGCCGCCGCCGCCGCGCCCCCGCAGGACCGCAGCGCCGCACCGGTCCTGGCCGCCGCGGCGCGGTAGCCGGGCTGCTCCAGGACGTCGCGGACGGCCGCTGCCAGCCGCTCCGGAGTGACCCGGGCGAACGGCACCCGCAGGCCCGCCCCGGTCGCCGCCAGCTGCGCCGCCACGATCGGCTGGTCATGCCGGATCGGGGCGGTGACCAGCGGAATCCCATGGCCGAGCGCCTCGCCCACGGTGTTCATCCCGCCGTGGCAGACCACCGCGTCCAGCAGCCCGCGCCGCAGCAGTTCCAGCACCGGCACCCGCTCGGCCGCCACCGCGTCCCGGGGGAGCGGCGGCAGCAGGTCCGGCGGCGCGGCGATGACCGCCTGCACCCCGGCCTCGGCGCAGCGGGCCAGCGCGGCGACCGCCCTGGCGTGGAAGTCCGCGCTGACGTCGGCGGCCAGTGTGCCCATGGTGACCAGTACCCGGCGGCGGCCGGGCTCCAGCCGCTCCCACGGGAAGCCAGCACTGGGCTGACGCTCCGACAGAATCGGTCCGACCAGGGCATAGTGATCCGGGAAGACGGTCCGGCCGGTCAGCGCGGGCCCGGTCAGCGCGAGCACCAGTTCCGGCGAGAACCGGGGGTCGGTGAACTCCTCGGGCGGCAGCCCGGCCCGCTGCCACAGCTCGACCAGCCGCTGCCGCATCCAGGCCTCGACCTGCGGCAGCGCCCGGAACGGCCGCCCGATCTCCATCGCCCCCGGCGCGAAGCTGGCCCAGCGCCGCCCGTGCCGGTGCGCGACCAGCGCCCCGGCCGGCGTGTGCTGGTCGACCAGCAGCAGGTCGGGCCGGAACTCCTGGACCGCCCGGTCCAGCGCCTTCGCGGTGAACCGGGCGTACGGGACGATGAAGCCCTCCCACAGCGACCGGACCGCGGCCAGGCCGCTCCCGCCCTGGGCCCGGAACAGCCGGCTGCCGGTCGCCAGCACCTCGGCGTCCGGCCCGAGCAGCGGGCGCAGCACCGGCTCCGAGCCGGACCAGGCCACCCGGTGGCCGCGTGCGGCCAGTTCCCGGCCGATGCCGACGGTCGGCAGGATGTGCCCGGCCAGCGGCGGGACCACGATCAGCACGCGGCTCGCCGGGGCGGGTATGCCCTGGTCGGGACGGGTTTCAGGGGTGTGCATGGCGGCTCCACCTGCTCGACGGCACGGGGGCGGGACCGCGGCGCGGGCCGCGGCAGGACTGCGACGGGCCCGGGGCCGGGGATCTTGTGCTGCCCGCCGGGCGGTGGTGATACTAGCCCGCGTGACCGCACTGGAGGCAGTGGCCGTCCACCTGCCCCACGACACCGTGACCATCGAGGCGGTGGGGGAGCGGATCGGCCTGACCCCACGTCAACTTCGACTCTTCCGCCGCTTCCACGGTCTGGACCGGGTGCGCCTGGACCCGGCCGGGACGCTGCTCGACCTGCTGACAGGAGCCCTCGACGCGCTGCCCGAACTGCGCGGACGCGAGCACCGGGTCCGCTTCGTGCTGCACGCGCGGAGCATGCCGGTGGCCTCGCCGCATCCGCTGAACCCGCTCCGCGACCTGCTGGAGGCACGCGGCCTGACCAGGGCCAACGCCTTCACCGTGACCCACCACGCCTGCGCGGTGGGCCTGCTGGCCATCGACCTGGCGGGCAGGCTGCTGGCGTCCGAACCCGATCCGGACGCGCTCGCGCTGGTGCTCGCCGGGGAGAAGACCTTCACCCCGGACGCCCAACTGGTGCCGGAGACCGCGATCTTCGGCGAGGGCGCGGCGGCCTGCCTGGTCCGCGCCGACGGCCCGCGGGACCGGGTGCTCTCCTACGCGGTGCGCCAGCGGCCGGACTTCGACGGCAGGCTGGCCGAGGATCCGGAGCTGCTGGCCCGCTACCAGCGGGAGTACCCGGACACCATGGTCGAGACCATCGAAGCGGCCCTGGACCAGGCCGGAACTGGTCTGGACCAGCTGGCGTTGCTGCTCCCGCACAACGTCAACCGGGTCTCCTGGCACGGACTCTGCCGCCGCCTCGGCTACCCGCTGGAAAAGGTGGTGCTGGACAACGTGCCGTCGGTCGGGCACAGTTTCGCAGCGGACGCTTTCATCAATCTCCACACCGCCACAACACGCGGTCTGCTCCAGCGGGGTGACCGCTACCTGATCGCCGCATCCGGCATCGGAGCAACCTTCTCGGCCATGGTCGTCGAACACTGACGCACCATCACCCCGCCGCACCTCCTCGCCACCGCCGGCCCCGCCCGGCCGCGGTCAGCCATGCCCACTGCCACCACTGCCATTCATCACCGCCATTTCCACATCGTGAGCACGACGGGACGGGCCAACCCATGGAAGAAACCGCAGTCCACGCCGACCCCCGGCTGCGCGGGGAGGTACTGCGCGGCATCAACGACCTGCTGCCGCGGGTGCTGAAGCGCGAGCTGACCGAGATCCCGGAGAACGCCTGCCTCTTCGACGACCTGGGGCTGACCTCGGCCGGAACCCTGGAACTCATCCTGGAACTGGAGGAGTCCCTGGACATCCAGGTGGACGTCGAGGAGATCGGCGAGGACGACCTGCGCTCCGTCGCCAGCCTGGCCGACTTCGTCGCCGGGCATGTCATCGACGAGGACTGACGCCGTGGCCGGGCTCGGCGTCGCCCGGGTGCTGAGCCTGGACCTCGACGGCAGGTCGGAGACCTCGCTCGACCCCGACCTGCGGGTCTTCCTCTCCGATCTGGTCCGCCCGCACGGGCTGGCGCTGCGCGAGGACCTGCTCGGGCAGGGGGTGGGGCACGCCTTCGGCGAGATGGGCGAGGTGCTGCTGCGCGCGGCGCTGGCGCCGGACGAACCGGTGGACCTGCTGGTGGTGGCCTTCGACATGCCGGACGTCCAGCCGGGGCGGGCCAACGCGGTGTACCTCAGCCGGTTCTGCCCCGGCGCGCCGCTGGCCTTCGCGGTCTGCGACCAGGGCACCTCGGCGGCCTTCACCGCGCTGCGGATCGCCGCCGACTGCGCCCGCACCGGCGACGTCCGCCGGGCCGTGGTGCTGGTGATGGAGCAGACGGCGCTGCACTACGTCCCGGACCGGCCGGTCACCCTGCCGCGGCGGAACCGGGCCGTGGCGCTGGTCTGCGAGTGGTCCGAGGACGGGGGCATGACGGTGCGTCAGAGTTCGGGCAGTGACCTCGGCCCGGACCAGGGCGCCGAGCTGGTCCGGATCGGGCGGAAGGCGCTGGGGCCCGACACCGCGGTGATCCTCGGCGCGGACCTGCCGCCGGGGCAGCCGCTCACCGGGGTCTGGACCGAACTGGCCGACCGGCTGCCCGGCTGGCGGGCCGAACACCGCCCGGTGCTGGTCGCCGACCTGGACCGGCGGCACGGCCGGCTCAGCACGCTCGCCCTCCCGGCGCTGCCGTGACCGCCGCCCCGACCTCCGTCGACTTCTGGACCGTCCGCGCCGACCAGCCCGCCCCGGTGGCGGCGGTACTGCGGCGGCTGCTGGACCGCACCGAGCGGGAGCGGGCCGACGCCGCCGCCGACCCGGTCCTGGCCGACCGCTTCACCGTGGTGCACGGCGCGGTCCGGCTGCTCACCGCCGAGCGGCTCGGGATCGCCGCCGCCGACCTGGTCTGGCGGTACGGGCCGCACGGCAAACCCGAGCCCGAGCAGGACCGGAACCGGGGCCGTACGCTGCGGCTCAGCTACTCGGGCTCCGGGCCGCTGGCCGTGCTCGCGCTGGCCGAGGACCGCCGGGTCGGCGCCGACGTCGAGGAACTGCGGGACGAACGGGTGGCCGCCCGGATGGCCGGGCGCTACTTCCCCGAGGCCGACCGGCGCTGGATCGCCGAGGCGGGCTCGGCGGCGGGCGCTTCGGACCGCTTCACCCGCCTCTGGTGCCGCCGCGAGGCCGTGGTGAAGGCCTACGGCGGACGGCTGGCGCAGGGCCTGGGCCTCCGGCTGGGCGGTGCGGCCCCGGTGCGGCTGGCCGAGGCCGGCTCGCTGGACGCCGGGGCCTGCCTGGTCAGCGACGTGCCGGTGCCGGAGCCGTTCCGCGCCGCGGTCGCGGCCGAGGGGGACCGGCCGTTCCAGGTGGTCCGCTGGAGCTGGCCGGACGACTTCCCCGCATTCAACGAACTCCTGCTGGACTCTTCGATCCGAGGACGGAAGACGCGATATGACGATCCATCAATCAA
Source organism: Streptacidiphilus cavernicola (assembly GCF_042510955.1). Lineage (NCBI taxonomy): Bacteria > Bacillati > Actinomycetota > Actinomycetes > Kitasatosporales > Streptomycetaceae > Streptacidiphilus > Streptacidiphilus cavernicola. The sequence goes on along the minus strand of NZ_JBHFAB010000019.1, from coordinate 129,205 downwards.
CGCTGCCCGCGGGTGACGCGAGCCCGCTGCCGACCGAGGCGGCCGGGGTGGTGCTCTACCCCGCGCCGTTCGAGGCGGTGGTGGAGCTGCTCCGGCGCGGCATCGACACCCTGGCCTCGGCGGAGGAGTTCCCCAAGCTCGCCATCCCGCCGGTGGTCGCCCGCAGCCTGGTGGAGCGCGCCGGGTACGTGCAGGCCTTCCCGCAACTGCTCGGCACGGTGCACAGCTTCGCCGGGACGGCGGCCGAGTGGAAGCCGCTGAAGGAGCAGGCGGTCGAGGGCGGCGACTGGCACACGGAGCAGCGGCTGAGCGATCTGGTGCTGCTGCCCGCCGCCTGCTACCCCGTCTACGCGGGCCTGGCCGGGCGGGAGTTGGCGGAGCCGGAGCGGTTCGCGGTGGCCGGGCAGTGCTTCCGGCAGGAGGCCACCAGCGAACCGGGGCGGCTGCGCAGCTTCCGGATGGTGGAGCTGGTCACCGCCGGGACCGAGGAGCACTGCCTGGCCTGGCGCGGCACCTGGCTGGAGCGGGTGGCGGACTGGTTCGAGCGGATGTCGCTGAAGGCCGAGATCGAGGTCGCCGACGACCCGTTCTTCGGACCGGGCCGCCGGATCTTCCAGGCGGCCCAGCGCGCCCAGGAGTTGAAGTACGAGCTGAAGGTCCCGGTGGCGGACGGGCTGGTGCAGGCGATCGCCTCGGCCAACTTCCACAAGGACCACTTCGGCGAGGCCTTCGGCTTCACCAGCGGCGGCGCCACCGGCAACACCGCCTGCACCGCCTTCGGCATCGAGCGGATCGCGCTGGCCCTGCTGCACGCCCACGGCGACCGTCCGGCCGAGTGGCCGGAATCGCTGGTCTCCGCGATCGCCGGGGCCGACGCATGAGCCGGATCACCGTCCGCTACACCGGCGGGAGCAGCGGCTCGGGGCCGCTCACCCTGGGCCAGGACAACATGATCCGCTGTATCCGCCGGGACGATCCCGAGCAGATCAACAAGCAGGCGGTGTGGCCGGTCCCGGAGGGGACGGACCTCCCCGCCGCGCTCGCCGCGCTGCGCGCCCTGGCCGAGCGGCACGAGTCGCTGCGCACCGTCTTCCCGCCCGGCCCGGACGGCTTCCCGAGCGGTCAGCAGGTGCGCGCCGAAGGGGAGTTCGACGTCACCGTGGTCGAGGCGGGCCCGCTGGACGGCCCGGCGCTGGACGCCTTCGCGGGCGAGCTGGCCCGTACCGACATCGCGGTGGCCTTCGACCTGGCCGAGGACTTCCCGCTGCGGTTCACCCTGGTCACCCGGGACGGGCGGCCGGTCCGGATGGCCGTGGTGGTGTGCCACTCCGGCGCGGACGGGGCGTCCACCGCGCTGCTGGTCCAGGAGTGGCTGCTGCTCGCCTCGGGCAAGGAGCTGCCGCCGTCCACCGCGCGCACCCCGCTGGAGGTGGCCGCCGCCGAGGGGTCCGCGCTGGGCCGGCGGCGGGCCAAGACCTCGCTGCGGCATTGGGAGCGGGTGCTGCGGACCAGCCCGCAGGCGGTGTTCGCGGAGTCGCGGATCGTCGGCCCGCCGGACACCGTCTCGGTGCTGATCCTGCGTTCCCCGGCCGCTGCCCGCGATCTGGAGGCCGCCTCGCAGCGGACCGGGGCCACCCCGTCCACGGTGCTGCTGGCGGCCTTCGCCGCGCTGGTCGCGCACCGGGCGGACCAGTCCGAGCTGGTGATCGCCGCCCTCTCCGCCAACCGGCACCGCCCCGGCCTGGCCGACTACGTCGGCACCCTGGCCCAGGACGCCTTCCTGGCCGTGGACGCCGGCGCGGAGGACCTGGACGAGCTGATCGGCCGGACCAAGGCCGCCTCGCTGGCGGGCTACTGGCACAGCAGCTTCGACGCCGACCAGGTCTGGCGCATGATCGACGACATCGCGCACCGGCGCGGCTCCCGCTACGCCCGCCATGTGGTGGTCAACGACCTCAGCCTGACCATCCCCGAGTCCGCGTTCGACGACGCGGCGGCGTCGTCGGCGGCCGACCCGGAGATCAGCTGGTTCCCGGACGAGCGGATCCCGACCCGGCTGATGTTCAACATCATCCGGGTCGGCGGCAGCCTGGAGTTCGCGCTGCTCACCTGCCCGCAGGTGCTGGACCGGGCCGAGACCGAGCAGTTCGCCCGGGGCCTGCTGGCCGTGGTCGCGGCTGCCGCCCGGGGGCCGCTGCCGCTGGCCGGCCTCGGCGCGCTGACCGGAGTCCGGCCGGGCGTCCGGACCGGGGACTGGCGGCTGGTCGGCGGCTCCTGGATCGACCTGGACGCGGTCCGCGCCCTGCTCGGCGCGGTCCTGGCGCCGGAGGTGCGGTTCCGTCTGGACGCCGACGGCGGACCGCTGACGGCGCGTCTGGCCAGTGCGGACCCGGACCGGCTCAGCCCGGTCGAGGTGCACCGCGCGGTGGTCGCCGCCCTGCCGAACCGGGACACCGCGATGGCCCCGCAGCACTACGTGGTGCACCGGGGCCCGGCCGACCCGGCGGCGGACTGGGACGCCCTGCCGGTCGTCGCCGAGGGCGACGGGCGCGACCCCGCCGTCCCGGACTGGGAGGCGCTGCTCGGCTGACCAGCCGCGCCCGCGCCCGCGCCGGTACCCGCTCGGTCAGGGGCGGGTGCGGAAGCGCGGGACGGAGGTGGTGAGCGGGGGACGCGGGACCGGGCCGCCGGAGCCGAGGAAGCGGGCGACCGGGAGGGTGGCCGCGCCCCGGGCGACCGCGTCCGCGCCGAGCTGGCACAGCTCGATCGTGGTCCGGGAGAACGGGTAGTGCAGCGCGTGGTCCCGGGCCACCTCGCGGATCCGCGGCAGCAGCCGGTCGCCCAGCAGCAGCCCGGCCCAGCCGCCGATGATCACCCGCTCCGGGTTGAACAGGTTCACCAGGTTGCCGATGCCCACGCCGATGTGCAGGGCGGTGGTGTCCAGCACCTCCGCCGCCGCGGCCGACCCGGCGTCGTCCAGGATCTGACGCAGCGCCGCCTCCTGCCCCGAGCCCTCGGTCAGTGCCGTGCCGCCGGCCTCGCGGTAGCGGGCGATCACCGACTCGGCGCTGGTGTACGCCTCCAGGCAGCCGCGGGCGCCGCAGCGGCAGCGGCGTCCGCCGATCACGGCGGTGATGTGGCCCCACTCGCCCGCGCTGGTGGTCGAGCCGCGGTAGGGGACCCCGCCCACCATCACCGAGGCGCCGACGCCCGAGCCGATCAGCAGGAACACGCTGTCCGAGGCCTCCCGCCCGGCGCCGAACCAGACCTCGGCCTGGCCCATGGTGGTGGCGCCGTTGTCGATGAACAGCGGCAGGTCGGTGACCCCGCGCAGCAGCGCCGCCAGCGGCACGCCGTCCCAGCCGAAGGTCTGGCAGTGCACCACCGGGTCGGGGCCGCCGTGCACGATGCCGGGCACGCCGACGCCGACCCCGAGCAGCTCGCCCGCGCCGCCGTCCGGGTCGGCCCCGGTCGGGGCGACCGCGGCGAGCCCGGCCGCGATTCCGGCCACCACCGTCTCCGGGCTGTACCGACCCGGTGTCACCGGGACGTCGGAGCGCGCCAGTTCGTCCAGGGTCAGCGAGAAGCGCTCGACCCGGACATGGGTCTCGCCGACGTCCACGCCGATCACCTGGAACCGGGACGCCGCGATCTCCAGCAGGATCCGCGGCCGGCCGCCCTCCGACTCCACCGCACCGGCCTCGACCACCAGGCCGTCGTCGATCAGCTCGGCCACCACATTGCTGACCGTGGCGGTGCTGAGGCCGGTGGCCCGGCTCAACTCCTGGCGGCTCACCTGCTCGTGGAAGTACAGATGGCGCAGCAGCAGCGACCTGTTGGATCGCCGCAGGTCCCGGACGTTTCTGCCGGCCTGCTCTGCCATGGGTCTCCTTCTCGACGGCGGCGCGGGACCGCGTCGCACCTTATCGCCGCGCCACCTGCGGTGCTTCGGCGGCCCGGTGGTTCCGGTACCCGGGTCGCTGCCGGACCTCTTGACGTGACACTTCATCAGAAGTTAAATCACAGCTCGAACTAAGGCGGAAGATAACCCGGCACGCCTTCGAAAGGGTTCGTTCCATGGGCAGTTCTTCGAACCATCACAGAAACCGCTGGAACTCCGTCCTCGCCGTGGCAGCCGCCACCGCCTTCCTCGCCACCGCGTGCGGCAGTGGCAGCGGGAGCGGCGGCAGCGGGTCGGGCGGCGGCTCGCAGACCCTCACCTACTGGGCCAGCGACCAGGGCAGCTCCATCGCCGACGACGTCAAGGTGCTCACCCCGGAGCTGGACGCCTTCACCAAGCAGACCGGCATCAAGGTCAAGCTGGAGGTGATCGGCTGGAACGACCTGCTGAACCGGGTGCTCGCCGCCGCCACCTCGGGCCAGGGGCCCGACGTCCTCAACATCGGCAACACCTGGTCGGCCTCGCTGCAGGCCACCAACGCCTTCCTGCCGATCACCGACAGCGTGATGACCCAGATCGGCGACACCGGCCGGTTCCTGCCCGGCGCGCTCGCCGCGACCGGCGCCCCCGGCAAGCCCCCGGTCGCCGTCCCGCTCTACTCGCTGGCCTACGGGCTCTACTACAACAAGGCCATGTTCGCCGCCGCCGGGATCAGCACCCCGCCCGCCACCTGGGAGGACCTGGTCGCCGATGGCAAGAAGCTGACCCACGGCAGCCAGTGGGGGATCACCCTGGAGGGCGCCAGCACCCCGGAGAACGCCCACCACGCCTTCGTGCTGAGCCAGCAGCAGGGCGGCGACTTCTTCGACTCCTCCGGCAAGCCCACCTTCGACACCCCGCAGAACGTCGCCGCGCTCAAGCAGTACATCGGCTTCATGGGCACCGACAAGATCGCCAACCCCAGCGACGCCGAGTACTCCAACGGCACCGAGGCGGTCCAGGACTTCGCCACCGGCAAGGCGGCCATGCTGATGTGGCAGGCGGCCGGGGCCTCGCTCGCCAAGTACGGGATGAACTCCTCGCAGTACGGGGTGGTCCCGATCCCGTTCCCGGCCAGCCCGCCCAGCGGCGGCAAGCACGTCGACTCCATCGTCGCCGGGATCAACCTGGCGGTCTTCGCCAAGACCAAGCACCAGGACGCGGCGCTGAAGTTCGTGAAGTTCATGACCAGCAAGCCGACCCAGATCGCCCTCAACAAGGCCTACGGCTCGCTGCCCTCGGTGACCGACGCCTACACCGACCCGGCGTTCCAGATCCCGGACGACAAGGTGCTGCAGGGCGTGCTGGCCGGTTCGGCCGCGGCGATGCCGCCGATCCCGCAGGAGAGCCAGTTCGAGACCGTGATCGGCGCGGTGATGAAGGACCTCTTCGCCGACGCGGCCAGCGGCAAGGCCGTCACCGACCAGGTGATCAGCGGCGAACTGACCCAGGCCGAGCAGAAGATGCAGGCCGGCGGTTGATGGCCGGCGCCACCGAGGTCAGCCGGGCCGCCGCGACGCCGCCCGCGGCGCGGCGGCGGCCCTGGGCCCGGCTGCGCCGGGCCTGGCTGCCGTACCTGCTGCTGCTCCCGGCCGTCTGCTTCGAACTGCTGGTCCATGTGGTGCCGATGCTGGTCGGCATCTGGATCAGCTTCAAGAAGCTCACCCAGTTCTTCATCGGCGACTGGGGCGCGGCCCCGGCCGCCGGACTCACCAACTACCGCTTCGCGCTGGACTTCGACAACGCGGTGGGCCGCGCGCTGCTGCACTCCTTCCTGGTCACCTGCGGCTTCACGGTGCTGGTGGTCGGGCTGTCCTGGCTGATCGGCACCGGGGCGGCGGTGCTGCTCCAGGACCCGTTCCGCGGGCGCGGGCTGCTGCGCACCTACTTCCTGGTGCCGTACGCGCTGCCCGCCTACACCGCCGCGATCACCTGGGAGTTCATGTTCCAGCGGGACAACGGTCTGGTGAACCGGCTGCTGGTGCACGAGCTGCACCTGACCTCGCACGCGCCGTTCTGGCTGATCGGCGACAACAGCTTCGCCGCCCTGGTGATCACCGCGGTCTGGCGCACCTGGCCGTTCGCCTTCCTGGTGGTCACCGCCGGGCTGCAGAACATCCCGGCCGACCTCTACGAGGCGGCGGCCATCGACGGGGCCGGCGTCCGGCAGCGGATCCGCCGGATCACCCTGCCCTCGCTGCGGCCGGTGAACCAGGTGCTGGTGCTGGTGCTGTTCCTGTGGAACTTCAACGACTTCAACACCCCCTACGTGCTGTTCGGCAACGTCGCCCCGCAGCAGGCGAACCTGCTGTCGCTGCAGATCTACGACACCTCCTTCCAGAGCTGGAACTTCGGCTCGGGTTCCGCGATGTCGGTGCTGCTGCTGCTGTTCCTGCTGCTGGTGACCGCGGTCTACCTGCTGCTGACCGGTCGCGGAAGAAGGAGCGCCGATGTCTGAACGCCGCCCCCGCTCGCCGATGGCCCCGCCGCGCTCGTTCCTGTGGGTGCGGCGGATCGTGCTGACCCTGCTCGGGGTGTTCACCGCCGTCCCGCTGTACGTGATGGTCAGCAGTTCGCTGAAGCCGCTGCAGGACGTGCAGTCGGCGTTCCAGTGGTGGCCGTCCCGGCTGACGATACGTCCCTATGTCGATATGTGGAGCACCGTGCCGCTCGGGCACTACTTCCTGAACAGCCTGCTGGTGTCCACCTGTTCGACCGCGGTCTCGGTGGTGATCGCGGTCCTCGCGGCCTACGCGGTGAGCCGCTTCCGCTTCCCCGGGCGGCGGGTGTTCAGCGTGACCGTGCTGTCCACCCAGATGTTCCCCGGCATCCTGTTCCTGCTGCCGCTGTTCCTGATCTACGTCAACATCGGCAACAGCACCGGCATCGAGCTGTCCGGGACCAGGCTCGGACTGATCATCACCTACCTCACCTTCACCCTGCCCTTCTCGATCTGGATGCTGGTCGGCTACTTCGACTCCATCCCGCGCGAGTTGGACGAGGCCGCCGAGATGGACGGCAACGGGCCGATCGGGGCGCTGCTGCGGGTCGTCGTCCCGGCAGCGGTCCCGGGCATCGTCACGGTGGCGGTGTACTCCTTCATGACCGCCTGGGGCGAGGTGCTGTTCGCCTCGGTGATGACCGACGACTCGACCAGGACGCTCGCGGTCGGGCTGCGCAACTACGCCTCACAGAACGACGTGTACTGGAACCAGATCATGGCCGCCTCGCTGGTGGTCAGCGTCCCGGTGGTGGCCGGATTCCTGCTGCTGCAACGCTACCTGGTGGCCGGGTTGACCGCCGGATCGGTCAAGTAGCCGCTCCTTCACCGGAGCTGAGGACCAGTCGGTCGGACGACCCGTCGGACCAGTCGATCAGGACTGACGGGCCGTCAACTGTGACGCTGGGAGCGGCGTCCAGCGATCGGCCGAGGGCGACGGCGGCGACGTACAGCACGCCGGGGCGGGCGGCGGCCTCCAGGTAGGGGACGGCGGCGTGCGCGCCGAAGGAGCTGCGGCCGGTCGAGGCCCGGACGCCCGGCCGCAGCGGCCCCGACTCCGGGCCGTGCAGCGCGACCACCGCCCCGACCAGCCCGTCCGCGGCCCGCGCCTCGGCCCGGTCGGCGGCCGTCCGCTGCTCCGGCGGCACCGCGCCGGACACCGCCCAGCCGCCGATCCGCAGCCGTGCGCCGCCCGGATCGCCGTCCACCCGGACCACCCGCACCTCCCACGGGCCGTGCAGCGCCGAGGCGGTGGTCAGCCAGGGGCCTTCGGCGCCGTCGTGCTGCGGCCAGTGCGCGCGGAACCGCGAGGCCGCGGTCGCGCCGTTTACCGCGAGCCGGGTCAGCGGGCGGCGGTGGGAGGGGCGTCCCCGGTCGTCCAGCAGGGCGACGTGTGAGTCCAGCGGGCCGCCGCCGGGCAGCGCCAGATCCGGGGCCGAGGGGTGGACCGCCCCCTCGGCGTCCGGCACCGGGCCGGGGCCGCCCAGCTCGGGTCCGGTGGCGGTGGAGTAGGCCCAGCGGCTGTAGAACGGGTCGTAGGCGTGCCGGCTGACCTCGCCCTGGTCGGCGTGGTCCGCGCCGTGGTTGGCGATCCGGACGATGCCGTCGGCGCGGGTGCCGGAGGCGATCCAGCCGGGCGCGTGCAGGGTGCGGACGAAGTCGCCGCGCTCCACCGGCAGTTGCTCCTCGACCGCGGTCCAGGCCGGGTGGTCGGCGGGCAGCAGCAGCCCGGCGAAGCCCTTGCTGGCCCAGTACGGCGAGGCCGGTCCCGAGTAGTTCTGCCGGATCGGCGGATGCGGCCGGTACCAGCCCAGCGACAGCAGGCCGTCGTCGTCCGGCCCGCCCCGCTCGGTGAAGTGCCGGACCATGCCGCTGCCGATCCGCCGGGCCAGCCCGGGGGAGAGCGCCGGCGCGCCGAAGACCTGCCCGGCCCAGAACGGCGCGGCGGCGGCATAGCGGTAGGTCAGTGAGCGGCCCTGGTGGAGCGGCGCTCCGTCGGCGCCGACCAGGTACTGAAGGTCCGTCAGATAGTCGGCCAGGCGCGCCCGGTAGCGGTCGGCCAGGCCCTCTTCGGCCTGCTCGCCGCTGATCCGGCAGTACCAGAGCGGATAGAGCTGCATCGCCCAGCCGCTGTAGTGGTCGAAGTTGCGGAACGGGGCCGGACCGTCGGCGCCGTCCGCGTACCAGCCGCCCCCGGCGTACCAGTCCTCGGTGCGCTCGATCGCGTGGGCCAGGTCCCGCTGCCGCCAGGGGCCGCCGACCGAGCGCAGGAACGCCTCCACGACCGCCCGGAACCAGACCCAGTTGTTGTCCGGGACCCAGCCGCCCAGCATCTCCGCCAGCCAGTCCACCACCCGGGCCCGCACCCCGGGGTCGAGCCGGTCCCAGATCCACGGCCGGGTCTCGTGCAGCCCCAGCGCGATCGACGCGGCCTCGACCTTGGCCTGGTTGCACGCGGCCAGTCGGGGCCAGCGCTCCGGCGAGGCCGGGTCGGTGCCCGCCGCGAGCCCCTCGGCGTAGCGCTCGGCCAGCGCCCCGGTGCCGTCCGCGCCGCGCGCCCCGGCGATCCGGAACGCGGCCAGCAGGAAGGTGCGGGCGTAGCCCTCCAGGCCGTCGCTGTGCCGTCCGTTGCCGCTGACCGGGCCCGGCAGGTGGATCAGCGCCTGCCGCGGGGTCGCGTGGCGGGCGACCGCGTCCAGCATCCGGTCCGCCAGCCGCTCCCAGTGCGCCCGGGTCCAGCCCGTGTACGGGGAGAGGAGGCGGTCCTCGGCCGGGCTGTTCCACGACTGCATCGGTGATCTCCCTCGGTCAGCCGCCACCCTGCCCAGCGCCGGGCCGCGCGTCAACCCGCCCCGGGAAGGGATCAGCGCAGGTAGCGCAGGCCCTCGCGGAGGTACCCGCGCGGGTTGGCGTCCAGCAGCCGGGCCCAGCCCGGCTCGCGTTCCCCGCGCAGCCAGGCGTAGCGGGCCAGGGCGTAGCCGAACATCGGCTGGGTGAGGTAGCCGATGCTGCTGCGGCGCCAGCCGGTGGAGCCCTGGGTGAAGCGGAAGGCGGCGTTGGCGTTGAAGTGGCCCGCCCCGAAGAAGACGGTCAGCAGGTCGGTCAGCGGCTCGCCGTCGCGGCGGTCGGCGGTGATCCGCCCCTCGCCCAGCAGCCGGTGGTGGCCCAGCTCATGGGCCAGCACTGCGACCAGGGCCACCGGGTCGGCGGTCAGCCGGTCGGTGAGGGTGACCAGCGGCGACCCGTCGGCCGAGCGCCGGTAGTGGCCCACCGCGCCCTGTGCGCTGTAGGCGACCCGGGGGAGGTGGGCGAACAGCTCCCGCTCGGCCCGGTCCTCGTGCTCCAGCTCCACGGTCACCGCCTCCCGGTCCACCCGGAGCTGGGCGAAGACGGTCCGCACCACCTGCTGGACCTGCTCCTCCCCGCCCCGGTACGGGCGCGGGAAGCGCGGGTCGTCCGGCAGCAGCACCGGGGCGCGCAGCAGCGGCTCGCCGAACTGTCCGGTGAGCCACTCCAGCGACTCCTCGATCCACCGCCGCTCGTCCTCGCCGACCGGGCACCTGCTGCGGAACACGTGGCCTCTTCCCCCTACTGTCACCCTTTCTGACGTTCCATCAGTGCGAGGGGTTCCCGGGTCAGGGTTTGCGGCCGACCCCGCCGTACACGGTGACCATGGTGGCCGGGGGCGTCTCGGCGTCCGGGCGCCAGTCCTGACCCGGCACCAGACCGGGTTCGACCAGCGGGAAGTCGGCGAAGAACTCGGCGATCCTGGCCTTGCCGCGCAGGCTCAGCGCCGCCGTGGACCGGTTCCGGTAGACGTCGACCGCCTCGTCCAGGCCGGGGCGCTTCCGCTCCGCCACGCCGTCGCCGGTGCCGTGCGAGACGACCAGGTAGCTGCCGCCGGGCAGGGCGTCGCCCAGGGTCTTGATGATCCGGTCCGGGCCGTCCTCCTCGGTGATGAAGTGCAGCACCGCGACCAGCATCAGCGCGATCGGCCGGTCGAAGTCGAGCGCGGCCCTGACCCTCGGGTCCGCCAGGATCGCGGCCGGGTCGCGCAGGTCGGCCTGGACCACGGTGGTGGCGCCCTTGCCGTGACCGCCCATCAGCGCGCGGGCGTGGGCCAGCACGATCGGGTCGTTGTCGACGTAGACCACCCGGGCGGCCGGGTCCACCGACTGGGCGATCTCGTGGGTGTTGCCCGCGCTGGGTATCCCGGTGCCGATGTCCAGGAACTGGCTCACGCCCTGCGCCGACAGGTAGCGCACCGCGCGGCCCAGGAAGGCCCGGTTGGTCCTGGCGCCCTCGCGGACGTCCGCGCCCATCGCGATGATCCGCTCGGCGGCCTCGCGGTCGGCCGGGAAGTTGTCCTTGCCGCCGAGGTAGAAGTCGTACATCCGGGCCGGGTGCGCCACGCTGGTGTCGATCCGGACCGGCGCCCAGCTGTCCAGCTCGGTGGGTCCCTGGATCTCCTCGCTGGTCATCGACGACACTTCCTCTCCACCGGCACGGACGCGGCTGTGATCACCCCAACAGACTAGGGGGCATACGCACACCGGTCCCGGGATCGGAGGAACTGGCGTTCCCCGCCCGCACATTGTGCAATGGCACGGTCCCCACGTCCTACCGAGGAGCGTCCTTGAGCGAGCATCAGCAGCCAGTGCTTGACCTGCGGCCCGCGGCCGGCCACATCGGGGCCGAGGTCCGCGGCGTCGACCTGGCCGGACCGCTGGACGACCGCACCGTCGCGGCGCTCCGGTCCGCACTGCACCGCTGGAAGGTGCTGTTCTTCCGGGAACAGCAGCTGGACCACGCCGCGCACCTGGCCTTCGCCCGGCGCTTCGGCGAGCCGGTCCCGCCGCGCTCGCGCGGATCCGCCTCACCCGCCGACTTCCCGCACATCGAGACCACCGCCGACCGCCGGGAGCTGGCCGGGCGGTACGGGCAGGACCGCGCGGACTGGCTGGACCGCCGCCGGCACGCGCCGCTGCGCGGCTGGCACAGCGACCTCACCACCTGGATCGACCCGCCCGCCGCGACCGTCCTGCGGGCCGAGCAGGTCCCGCCCTACGGCGGCGACACCACCTGGTCCAACCTGGCCGCCGCCTACGCGGGCCTGTCCGAGCCGCTGCGCCGCTTCGCCGACACCCTGCGGGCCGAGCACCGGCACGGCGTCGGCTACCTCCCGGTCCCCGGCGAGGACCGCTACCTGCAGCGGCTGCAGCAGCGGCCGGTGGTGTCGGTGCACCCGCTGGTGCGGGTGCACCCGCACACCGGCGAGCGGCTGCTGTTCGTCAACGGCTACTACGTGGAGCGGATCACCGGGGTGTCCCGGATCGAGAGCGGGCCGCTGCTGGAGCTGTTCCTGCAGCAGGCGACCCGGCCCGAGTACACCGTCAGGTTCCGCTGGGAGCCCGGCAGCGTCGCCTTCTGGGACAACCGGGCCACCATCCACCTCGCCCCGTCCGACACCGAGCACCTGGACGCCCCGCGGATCATGCACCGGGTGCTGCTGGCCGGGGAGGTCCCGGTCGGCCCGGACGGTCGGCCCTCGACGTCGGTGGCCGGTGACGTCGGTGCTGGTGACCCACTGTCACCGGCCGATGGCCTACGATCCGGGGATGGGCCGTCAGAAGCAGAACAAGCCGCGCCGTGAGCGACCGACCCTGACCGGCACCGGGCAGCCCCGGATGGCGGAGATCGCCGGGATGCTCGACCTCTTCGCGGGCGTCGAGGACGGCGGCCCGGAACTGGTGCTGGAGGTCGCCGAGGTCGGCCTCCGCGACGGCGGCGCGGGCCCCGCCTGGATCCGGCTCGCCGACGGCTCGGTGAAGCTGCTCCCCGAGAGCCTGCGGGCCTGGGCCGGTCGGCCGGTCGAGTCCGGCTTCCCGCGCCGGATCGGATTCGGCGTCAGGGACGGCGCGGAGTACGCCCGACTGCTCTAGGTTCCGGCGGCGGGAGGCGCTACTGCGGGGCCGAGGGCGAGAACGCGCCGGAGAGCAGCAGGTGCGGGCTGCCGCTGCCGTCGGCGGGGACGGACCAGAGGTCGTCGCTGCCGGTGACGCCCGGGGTCGGCAGGGCGTAGGCGACGGTGTCGTCGTTCAGCCAGGTGGCCTGGTCGTCCACGCTGTGCTGCTCGGCCAGCGGGGTCTCCTTGAGGGTGCCGAGGTCGAGCACGTACTCGTGCCACAGCGACGCCCCGGCCAGGGCCCGCTTCTTGTAGGCGATCCGGGTGCCGTCGGGGGAGAGCGAGGGGCACTCGACGTTCTGTACCAGGGTGGTGACGGTCTGCCGGGAGATCGAGCCGCGGACCAGGTAGGTGTGGCCGCCGGTGCCCAGGGTGGCGTAGAAGGTGTCGTCGTCGGCGGCGAAGGTGACGCCCCAGAAGTTGTCGTCGACGTTGTGGTACGGCTTGCCGTCCAGGGTGATGTGGAAGGTCTCCAGGCTGGGGATGAGCTTCCAGGTGCGGGTGTCGACGATCGAGGTGCGGGTGGAGAAGAAGGCCGCGCCGTAGGACTCGCCGCCGACGAAGACGGTCCAGGCGGCGAAGTGGCCGCTGGGCGAGACCCGGGCCCGGCTCGGGGTCCCGGCCAGCGGGAAGGTGTGCAGGGTGTGCAGCCCGCTGTCGAGGATCACCGCCTGGTTGGTCGGGGTGAGCGCGCCGGGGACGGACTGCAGGCAGACCCCGGTCCCGGCGGCGGTGTAGAAGCGCAGGCACTTCACCCCGGCGGCGGTCCGCGGGGCCGAGTCGGAAACCGCGCCGCCCGCGGTATCGGGGACCGAGACCAGCTCGTCCAGGTGCGGGCCCCGGGCGGTGTTGACGAACAGCAGCCGCCCCGGCTGACCGAGCGTCACCTTCCCGGCGGCGACGGTGGGTCCGCCCGCCTGCGGCCGGGTCCTGGCGGCGTCCCTGGAGTGGGCGTGCAGCACGAACCCGGTGCCGAGACCGGCCAGCAGCACGATGGCCGCGACGAGGATGAGCAGGCGGCGGAGCGGTGTCACGGGGTCGTCCTCGCTGGTGCGGTGGTACCGGGTGCGGGTGGTCCTGAGGGGCGCAGTACGAAGCCGGCCGCGGTCGCGCAGCAGAGCAGTCCGATCGCGGCCCCGGCCAGCGCCGGGCCGTCGCCCCACACCGTCCAGGCCGCGCCGAAGCCCAGCGAGCAGAGGAAGCGGGCCAGCGCCTGCCCGGTGCCGACCAGGGCCAGGCCGCTGCCGCGCAGCTGCTCGGGCACGACGTCGGCGACCGCGGCGGGCAGCACCCCGTCGGTGGCGGCGTAGAAGCTGCCGTGCAGGGCCAGCACCAGGTAGGGGAGGGCGGCGGTGTGCGGGGCCCAGAGCAGCAGCCCGTACGCGACCAGCAGCCCGGCGTGCCCGGCGAGGAAGACCACCCGGCGGCCTATTCGGTCGGCGAGCACCCCGAGCGGAACCGCGAGCAGCAGGAAGACCGAGGCGGTGCCGAGCGGCAGCAGCGGGAACCACTGCTCGCCGATGCCGATCCGCTGCTGCAGCAGCAGGTAGACGAAGGCGTCGCTGACGGTGGTCAGCCCGAGCAGCGCGGCGCAGCCGGTGAGCGCGCGCAGCCGGGGAAGCCGGAGCAGGGTCAGCGCCTCGCGCAGGTCGACCCGGCGCACCGGGTCGGCGGCGGAAGGGCCGGTCGTGGACGGAGCGTTGGCGGCTGGAGCGGTGGCGGAGGGGTCGGTGGCGGTCCCGGTCGCGGCGTCCGCCTGCGCCGTCTTCGCGCGGCCCGGTACGAACAGCACCAGCACCAGCACGCCGAGCACGGCCACGCACGCGCTGACCCCGAACACCGCGTCGTAGCCGTCGGTGGCGGCGCGCAGGATCAGGTAGGCGGAGATCGGCCCGAGCACCGCGCCGGTGGTGTCCATCGCCCGGTGCACGCCGAAGGCCCGGCCGCGGTTCTCCGGTGCGGTGGACATCGAGATCAGCGCGTCGCGCGGGGAGGTGCGCAGCCCCTTGCCGGTGCGTTCGAGCGCCAGCGCGAAGCCGAGCGGTCCGAGCGTGTGCACCAGCATCAGCAGCGGCTTGCAGACCGCGGACAGGCCGTAGCCGATTCCGGCGATCAGCTTGTGGTTCCTGACCCGGTCAGCGAGGTGGCCGCCGAGCAGCTGGACCAGGGCGCTGACGCCGTTGTAGACGCCGTCCAGCACACCGAAGCCGAGCGGGCTGAGGCCGAGCCCGACCACCAGGTAGAGCGGCAGGACGGCGGTGACCATCTCCGAGGAGACGTCGGTGATCAGGCTGACCGCGCCGAGCGCGAGCACGGTGGAACCGACCACGCGGGCGGTGCCGCCGGAGCGGGACGCGGTCGTCGTGGTCGCCGTCTTGGCGGGGGCGGATCGGTCCGCGAGGTACATCGTCGATGCTCTCTACTGTGATCGGGCGTGTGCTCGATCGTCCGACGCACACTCTAGAGGCTCGTTCGCCGTGGTCGGGGGCGGTTCGGTCGGATCGCCGCCCGCTCCGGACCGGGCGGTCAGGCCTGCCGGCTGCTCTCGTCCCGCAGCCAGGTGCCGAAGTCCTGGCTGCTGACCGCCTTTCGGGACTTCCGGCGGGCCACCACCGCCGCGGCCAGGAAGACCGCCATCGCGGGCAGCAGGCCCGGCCTGGCCCGCAGCAGGGCGACCAGGTCGGCCTTGCCGGTCCGGGCGGAGGGGGCGGGCTGCTCCGCGCCGTCAGGACCGGCGGCCTCGCGCTGGTGCTGTTCCAACTGGGTGGTGGAGGTGGCCGCCCTGATCCGGCGTCGGATCAGGTCCGCCCAGGTGCGCGGCGGGAGCACCCGGACCAGGGCGGTCCGCACCACCAGCCGCTCGTGCGGGGCGAAGGCCAGCGAGGCGGCCAGGTCGTCCGCCATCAGCGGTGGCAGCGCGGCCAGCCTGGCGTATCCGGCGGCGGACACCGCGATCACCCCGCGACCGAACAACCCTTCGCGTACGGACGGCAGTTGCTGCCAGACCCGGTAGTAGGCGCGGACCCGCCAGGCGCAGCCGTCCATCGGCAGCTCCCGCTCGGGCGCGGTGGCGAGCACGGCGGGGCCGTCGGCCGGCCCGCCGTCCGGCGCACTGGCGAGCGGGGCAGTCAGTTTCCGGACGTCCGGGCCCGCGAGCACCACGTCCGCGTCCACATACAGCCGGGGGAAGCCGCGGGCGTGCTCGTCGCCCAGTCGCAGGGCCGCGTGCTTGGACGGGACCGGGCTCTCCAGCACCCTGACCGCGGGCCCGCGCAACGCCGCGACCTGCGCGGTGTCGTCGGTGCAGCCGTTGCAGACGACCACGATGTCCACCTCGCCGGGGTCGCTTCCGGTCAGCAGCGCGTCCAGCAGGCGGCCGATGACTTGCCCCTCGTTGTGAGCGGGGATCACAATGCTCGTCACCTGGGCAGTATGAGGCCAGGGATGGGGATGATGCCGAGTGTTTCGCCCAAATGTTCCCGCGCTTGCGTCCTGTGCTCTAGATTGAACGCCGGTGGGCCGGTTTGGGCGGTGACTTTCACTCGATCAACACAGGTCTGACACATAGGGGCACAGTCCGTGACGGAGTCCTCCCCAGGGATGCGGTTTCAGCCGAATCGGATTGTTCGCCCGAACGTAGTGATTGGTCATCGCTACGGTATGAGGCGTTGTTCGGTTTCCAGAACTCTGTGGGACGGGTCAGGAGCAGCGCGGAGCGGACGGGGCGGACACCGGAGGCGGGGGGACACTTGCCGAAGGTCGCCGAGCTGTCCGATCAGGTGTAAGAGTCAAGTGCCCAGGTAGAGACGTCGACAGTCCACTCCAGCCACCCTGCCGCCCGGTCGCCGGGCCCCGCCGGGACGGCTGTGGTCGGTCGCCGGAACCGGCCGCGGGCGCGCCGAGCACCGTTGTGGGGGGGTTCCCATGACCATTGAGCCGGTCACGCACGAACGACATGTGGTGGACCGTCGGACTCTCGGAGTCCGGCGCCGACGTTGGGACCGGAGGTACCGTGCCGTCCTGTTGATCGCGGACGCGCTGGCGGCCGCACTGGCCGCTTTTGTGATCCACGGCGCGTACGGCCGCTGGGCCGTGGCGCTGGTCCTGCCGCCCGCCTGGATCGCCGCGATGGGCGCCTACCGCGCCTACGACCGCAGCGCCTTCGGCCTGGGCACCGAGGAGTACCGGCGGGTGCTGCGCGGCGCCGTTGCGCTGCCCGCGCTCGGCGCCTGCTCCTACTGGTGGTTCGCCCGGGAGCACGACCTCTTCCACGACACGATGATCGCCGTCGTCCCGGCCGCGGTGATCGGGCTGGCCGGCCGCTACATGCTGCGCCGCCGACTGCACCGGCGCTGGGCCTCGGACCGCGACCGCAGCAGCGTGCTGCTGGTCGGCCCCTCGCACGGGATCGTCGACCTGGTCGGCGCGCTGCGCCGGGGCGGCTCCCAGGAGTTGCGGGTGGCCGGGGTCTGCCTGACCGACCCGGCGAACGCCGCCGCGGTCGCCAAGCTGGGCGTCCCGTACCGCGGCGGCCTGGACGCGGTGCCCGAGGTGGTCCACGGCGGCGGCAGCACCACCGTGCTGGTGCTGCCCGCCCCCGAGATCGACTCGACCGTGCTGCGCCGGCTGTCCTGGATCGCCGCCGCCGAGGGGGTCGACTTCCTGCTCGCCCCGGTGGTCGCCGACATCGCCGCGAACCGGCTGGTGGCCAAGCCCTGCAAGGCGGTTCCGCTGGTGCGGCTGCGTGCCCCGGCGCTCTCGGCAACCCGGCGGATCCCCAAGGAGATCCTGGACCGCGGTGTCGCCGTGCTGCTCCTGCTGCTGCTCGCGCCGCTGCTGGCGGTGGTCGCGCTGCGGGTCCGGCTGGACAGCCCCGGCCCGGTGCTGTTCCGGCAGGCCCGGGTCGGCCGCAACGGCGACCACTTCACCATGCTGAAGTTCCGCACCATGCGCGAGGACGCCGAGTCCTTCCGGGAGGAGCTGGCCCACCTCAACGAGAACAGCGACGGCCTGCTGTTCAAGATGAAGGAGGACCCCAGGATCACCCGGGTCGGCTCGCTGCTGCGCCGCTACTCCCTGGACGAGCTGCCGCAGTTGTTCAACGTGCTGCGCGGCCACATGTCGCTGGTCGGCCCGCGCCCGCCGCTGCCCGAGGAGGTCAGCGGCTACACCCCCGAGGTGCGCCGCCGACTGCTGGTCAAGCCGGGTCTGACCGGCCTGTGGCAGGTGAGCGGCCGTTCCGACCTGCCCTGGGACGAGGCGGTGCGGCTGGACCTCGGCTATGTCGAGAACTGGTCGCTGGGCCTGGACCTGGAGATCCTGCTGCGGACCGGCCCCGCCGTGCTCCGCGGAACCGGGGCGTACTGAGCCCGCGTCCCCGCCGTCGCACCCGCCGACGCACCGTCATCATGCTTCACCCGAAAGCGCTTCACCTGAGAGGAACCACACCACCGTGACACAGACCAGCGCGGAACCGTTGGGTGTCGCCGTCGTCGGCGCCGGCTACTGGGGCCCCAACCTCGTCCGCAACTTCCAGTCCAGCCCGGAGTTCCGGCTGCGCTGGCTCTGCGACCTCGACGTCTCCCGGGCGCAGCGGGTGCTCGGCGGCTACTCCACGGTCCAGGCCACCGACGACTACGCGGCGGTCCTGGCCGACCCGGCCGTCCAGGCCGTGGCCGTGGCCACCCCCGCCGGGACCCACCTGGACGTGGCGCTCGCGGCGCTGCGCGCCGGAAAGCACGTCCTGGTGGAGAAGCCGCTGGCGGCCACCTACGCGGACGGGGTCCGGCTGGTCGCCGAGGCCGAGGAGCGCGGGCTGACCCTGATGTGCGACCACACCTACTGCTACACCCCGGCGGTGGGCGCGATCCGGAACCTGGTCCGCTCCGGCGAGCTGGGCGAGATCCACTTCGTGGACTCGGTCCGGATCAACCTCGGCCTGGTCCAGAAGGACATCGACGTGATGTGGGACCTGGCCCCGCACGACCTGTCGATCCTGGACTTCATCCTCCCGGAGCACGTGGTCCCGGTCGCCGTCGCGGCGCACGGGGCCGACCCGATCGGCGCCGGGCAGGCCTGCGTGGCCTATCTGACGCTGCAGCTCAACACCGGCGCGATAGCCCACGTCCACGTCAACTGGCTGTCCCCGACCAAGGTGCGGACCACCATGGTCGGCGGCGCCAAGCGCACCCTGATCTGGGACGACCTCAACCCGGCGCAGCGGGTCGCGGTCTTCGACCGCGGGGTGGACCTGGCCGCGCCGCAGGAGATCGGCGCGGACGAGCGGCGGGACATGCTGGTCTCCTACCGCACCGGCGACATGGTCGCGCCCGCCATCGGCGAGAAGGAGGCGCTGCGGACCATGGTCGACGAGTTCGCCGCGGCGATCCGCGAGGGCCGCGCCCCGCTCACCGACGGCCGGGCCGGGCTGCGGGTGCTGGACATCCTGGAGGCGGCGTCACGAAGCCTGGAGTTCAAGGGGGCGGTGGTCGGCCTGCGGGCCGACCGCTGACCCTCCGACAGGGCCTGGAAGTCATGAACGAGCAAGTAAGGGAACAGAGTTGAGCAGCGTACGAGGCAAGAGGATCCTGGTCACCGGGGGCGCCGGCACCATCGGCTCCAATCTGGTGGACCTGCTGGTCGGCAACGGGGCACGGGAGATCACCGTGCTGGACAACTTCGTCCGCGGCCGGATGGCCAACCTGGCGACGGCCATGCCCAGCGGCCTGGTGAACGTGGTCGAGGGCGACATCCGCGACGCCGCCACCGTGCGGAAGGTCACCGAGGGCGCGGACCTGGTGTTCCACCTGGCCGCGATCCGGATCACCCAGTGCGCCGAGGAGCCCCGGCTGGCCAACGAGGTCATGGTCGACGGCACCTTCAACGTGGTCGAGGCGGCGGCGCAGGCCGGGGTCGGCAAGGTGGTCGCCTCGTCCTCGGCCTCGGTCTACGGCCTGGCCGAGGAGTTCCCCACCACCGAGCGGCACCACCCGTACAACAACGACACCTTCTACGGCGCGGCGAAGGCCTTCAACGAGGGCCTGCTGCGCAGCTTCCACGCCATGTACGGGCTCGACTACGTGGCACTGCGCTACTTCAACGTCTACGGCCCGCGGATGGACATCCACGGCCTCTACACCGAGGTGCTGATCCGCTGGATGGAGCGGATCGCCTCCGGCGAGCCCCCGCTGATCCTCGGCGACGGCACCCAGACCATGGACTTCGTCGACGTCCGCGACATCGCCAGAGCGAACCTGCTGGCGGCCGAGTCGGACCTGACCGACACCGTGTTCAACGTCGCCAGCGGCAGCGAGACCAGCCTGCGCCAGTTGGCCGACGGCCTGCTGGAGGCGATGGACTCGGACCTGGAGCCGGTGCACGGCCCGGCCCGCGCGGTGAACGGGGTGACCCGGCGGCTGGCCGACACCTCGCAGGCGGCCGAGAAGCTCGGCTTCACCGCCGAGATCGACCTGCGCACCGGGCTGCGCGACCTGGTCGCCTGGTGGCGCGCCGAGCGCGAGGCCGACGCGGCGGCTGCCGCCCAGGCCGGTGCGGGGGCCGGGGCATGAGCGCCGGTCAGCCGGACCGGATCCCGGTGATGATCCCCTGGCTGGGCGAGGAGGAGGCGAAGGCCGCCTCCGACGCGGTGCTGTCCGGCTGGGTCGCCCAGGGCCCCCGGGTCGCCGCGTTCGAGCGCGCCTTCGCCGAGCGGGTCGGCGCCGAGCACGGCATCGCCGTCAGCTCCTGCACCACCGCGCTGCACCTGGCCCTGGTCGCACTGGACCTCGGTCCGGGCGACGAGGTGATCGTCCCCTCGCTGTCCTTCATCGCCACCGCCAACGCGGTCCGCTACGTCGGCGCCGACCCGGTCTTCGCCGACGTCGACGCCACCACCGGCAACCTCACCGCGGCCACCGTGGACGCGGTCAGGACGGCCAGGACCAAGGCCGTCCTGGTGGTCCACCAGGGCGGCGTCCCGGCCGACGTGGACGCGCTGCGGGCGGCCTGCGCGGACTGGGACCTGGCCCTGGTCGAGGACGCCGCCTGCGCCATCGGCTCCACCGTCGGCGGCAAGTCGGTCGGCCACGGCGCGCTGCTCGCGGCCTGGTCGTTCCACCCGCGCAAGGTGATCACCACCGGCGAGGGCGGCATGGTCACCACCGACGACGCCGAGTGGGCCGCCCGGCTGCGCCGGCTGCGCGAGCACGGCATGAACGCCTCCGCCGCCGAACGGCACGCCAGCAGCAAGCCGGTCCTGGAGAGCTACCTGGAGGTCGGCTACAACTACCGGATGACCGACGTCCAGGCCGCCATCGGCCTGGTCCAACTCGGCAAGCTGGACCAGATCGTGGCCCGCCGCCGGGCCCTGGCCGCCCGCTACGACGCGCTGCTGCGGGACGTCCCCGGGCTCACCGCGGTCCGCGACCCGGAGTACGGGCAGGGCAACTTCCAGTCCTACTGGGTGCTTCCGGACCGGGACTTCCCGGTCGGCCGGGACGACCTGCTGGCTGTGCTCGCCGAGGCCGGGGTCTCGGCCCGGCGCGGGATCATGGCCTCGCACCTGGAGCCCGCCTATCAGGGGCACCCGGCAGCGCCGCTCCCGGTCACCGAGCGGATCAGCCGCGACTCGCTGATCCTGCCGCTGTTCCACACCATGACCGAGGACCAGCAGGACCGCGTGGTGGCGGTGCTGCGGAGACAGGCGACCGCGGGATGAGGGACAACGGGCTGGTGATCGTGGGCGCGGGCGGCTTCGCGCGGGAGACCGCGCAGGCCGTCCTCGACTCCGGGCAGTGGACCCTGCTCGGCCACCTGGACGACGACCCGGCGCTGCACGGGCGCACCGTCGACGGGGTGCCGGTGCTCGGCTCCTG
The DNA here is from genome assembly GCF_042510955.1 of Streptacidiphilus cavernicola. Classification (NCBI taxonomy): domain Bacteria; kingdom Bacillati; phylum Actinomycetota; class Actinomycetes; order Kitasatosporales; family Streptomycetaceae; genus Streptacidiphilus; species Streptacidiphilus cavernicola. The sequence continues at coordinate 107,927 of NZ_JBHFAB010000019.1, read as the reverse complement.
CGAACTGGTGCACCAGTGGGGCGGCCTGGACCGGGCCCGGGTGGTGGTCTGCGTCGGCAGCCCCAGGGACTACGCGGTACGGGCCCGGCTGGTGCGCCGGCTCGCCCTGCCGGAGGAGCGCTACGCCACCGTGGTCCATCCGACCGCGGTGGTCTCCCGCAGTTCCTCGGTCGGGCCGGGCTCGGTGGTGCTGGCGCACACCGTGCTCACCGCCGCGGTCCGGATCGGCGCGCACGCCGCGGTGATGCCGCAGGTGGTGCTGACCCACGAGGACGTGGTCGAGGACTTCGCCACGGTCGCCTCGGGGGTCAGGCTCGGCGGCGGCGTGCGGATCGGCACCGGCGGCTACGTCGGCGCCGGGGCGCTGGTGCGCGAGTACGCGACGGTGGGGGACTGGTCACTGGTCGGCACCGGCAGCGTGGTGCTCGGCGACGTCCCGCCGGGGGAGGTCTGGGTCGGCGCCCCGGCCCGGCGGCTGCGCGCGGCCGGGACCGCGGCACTGGAGCAGCTGAAGGAACAGGAACAGGAACAGGAAGCCGAACCGATGGGGGACTCCGTCAGATGAGCCAGATTCCGCTTGTGGACCTCAAGGCCGCCCACGCCGAGGTCGCCGAGGAGGTGAGGGCCGGATTCGACCGGGTCCTCGCCAACACGGCGTTCATCGGCGGCGCCGAGGTCAGCGCGTTCGAACGCGAGTACGCGGAGTTCGGCGGCGTGGCGCACTGCGTCGGGGTCGCCAACGGCACCGACGCGCTGGAACTGGCGCTGCGCGCGAGCGGCGTGGGCGTCGGCGACGAGGTGGTGCTGCCCGCCAATACCTTCATCGCCACGGCCGGCGCGGTGGCCCGGATCGGCGCCCGCCCGGTGCTGGTGGACTGCCTGCCGGACACCCTGCTGATCGACCCCCGGCTGGCGCTCAAGGCGGTCGGCCCGGCCACCCGCGCGGTGGTCCCGGTGCACCTGTACGGGCAGTCGGCCGCGGTCGAGGAACTGCTCGCCGAACTGCCGGAGCGGGTCCGGGTGGTGGAGGACGGTGCGCAGAGCCAGGGCGCGAGCCGGTTCGGCCGCACCCCCGGCAGCGGCGGCGTCGCCGCCACCAGCTTCTACCCCGGCAAGAACCTCGGCGCCTACGGCGACGCGGGCGCGGTGCTGACCGACGACGAGGAACTGGCCGAGCTGGTCCGGGCGCTGGCCAACCACGGCGGGGTGGCCAAGTACCGCCATGACGTGGCCGGGTTCAACAGCAGGCTGGACGGGCTGCAGGCGGTCGTGCTGCGGGCCAAGCTGGCCCGGCTCGCCGACGGCAACGCGGCCCGCCGCGCCGCCGCCGCCCGTTACCACACGCTGCTGGCCGACCTGGCCGCGGCCGGGCGGGTGCTGCTGCCGGTCACCGCCGAGGGCAACGTCCCGGTCTGGCACCTCTACGTGGTCCGGATCTCCGGCGCGGACCGGGACGAGGTGGTGGCCCGGCTGAACGCGGCCGGCATCGGCGCCGGGGTGCACTACCCGGCCGCGGTCCACCTGACCCCCGCGTTCGCCCGACTGGGCCACCGCCGCGGCGACTTCCCGCAGGCCGAGGCCGCCGCCGACCGGATGCTCTCGCTTCCGCTCTTCCCGCAGATCACCGCGGACCAGCAGCGGCGGGTGGTCGGCGCCCTCGTCGACGCCCTCGGCTGACGGTCCCCCGAACGGCACCACCCCGAACAGCACCACCGGCACCACTCCGCCCCGCCTCACCGGGGCGGCACCAGCACCACTGAGAGGTAACAGATGTTCAGAAGGAGCAGACTCCTCCAAGGCGGGCTCTTCGCCGTGGTCGCAGCTCTGGTGACAGCCGTACTCCCGATGACCTGGGCGGCGAGTGCGTCGGCCGACCCCTGCGGGTCCGGCAGCAATCCGATCGTCTGCGAGAACTCCAAGCCGGGCTCGCCGATGTCCGACTGGTTCGCGCCCAACGCCTACGGCAACGTCCAGGGCTTCTCCACCGCCGAGAGCGTCCAGCCGGGCGACACGGTCCAGTTCAAGATCCAGTCGCCGACCCCGTACCACGTCGAGGTCTACCGGCTCGGCTACTACGGCGGCGACGGCGGCCGGGAGATCTCCACCGCCGCGCAGGCGGCGGCGACCTACCCGGCGAACTTCACCAAGAACGGCACGGCCGGCAGCCCGATCGACACCGTGGTCAACGACGGCGTGCCCGACGGCAAGCCGCTGAACTGCGCCCACGACACCGGCACCGGCCTGGTGGACTGCGGGAGTTGGCCGGTCACAGCCACCTTCACGGTGCCCAGCGACGCCGTCTCCGGCCTCTACATCGCCAACTTCGACCAGGCTGACGGCAACGGCGTGATGCCGTACCCGTTCGTGGTCCGCAACGACAGCAGCCACTCCGACATCGTGGTGCAGACCGACGACGAGACCTGGCAGGCCTACAATATGTGGGGCGGCCAGAACCTCTACCAGGGCGCCGGGCCCGCGCCCGACGGCCGCGCCTACCAGGTCAGCTACAACCGCCCGTTGGACATCGGCGGCGACAACGGCGTCTACGGCTCCGAGTTCGAGATGATCTCCTGGCTGGAGCAGAACGGCTACGACGTCAGCTACCTGTCCGGGCTCGACACCGCGACCAGGCCGGCCGATCTGCTGAACCACAAGATGTTCATGTCCTCCGGCCATGACGAGTACTGGACCCAGAGCCAGTTCAACAACGTGCTGGCGGCCCGTCAGGCCGGGGTCAACGAGAGCTTCTTCAGCGGCAACGAGGTCTCCTGGGAGACCCGGTTCGCCCCCAGCATCGACGGCACCAGCACCCCGAACCGGACCCTGGTCACCTACAAGGAGACCAAGCTCGAACTCCCGGCCCCGGACGGCATACCCGACCCCAGCAGCACCTGGACCGGGGCCTTCCTGGACCCGGGCAGCATCGCCAAGACCGGTCTGTTCCAACCGCAGAACATCCTCACCGGCTCGCTGTTCCAGGTGAACGGCTACCGCAGTGACGCGATCACCGTGCCCGGATCCTTCGCCAAGAACCGGATCTGGCGCAACACCACGGTCGCCAACCTGACCTCCACGCAGACCGCCACCTTCCCGACCGGGACGCTGGGCTACGAGTGGGACAGCGACTTCGACAACGCCACCAGGCCCTCCGGCGAGATCGACCTGTCGTCCACCACGGTCAACGTCGCCGACGGCACCTACCGCGAGGACTACGGCAACATCTACGGCAGCGGGACCGCGACCCACAGCCTGGTCGAGTTCCGCGACCCGACCTCGCACGCCCTGGTCTTCGGCTCCGGCACGGTGCAGTGGTCCTGGGGCCTGACCAACGTCCCGACCAGCAACCCGGCCGACGCGGTGGTCACCGCCGACAAGCGGATGCAGCAGGCGACCGTCAACATCATCGCCGACATGGGCATCCAGCCGCTGACCCTGCAGAGCGGCCTGGTCGCCGCGACGCAGTCCACCGACACCACCGGGCCGACGGTCACCGTGACCACCCCCGCGTCCAACGTCACCGTGCCGGTGCAGAAGCCGGTCACCATCAGCGGCACCGCGGCCGACACCGGCGGCGGCGTGGTCGCCCGGGTGGAGGTCTCCACCGACGGCGGCAGCACCTGGAGCCCGGCGACCGGTCTGAACTCCTGGACCTACTCCTGGACCCCGACCACCACCGGCCCGGCGTCCGTCAAGGTCCGCGCGGTGGACGACAGCGTCAACATCGGCGCGGTCACCACCGTCCCGCTGACCGTCGGCGGCCAGCAGTGCCCCTGCACGGTCTGGCCCGGCTCCGCCGTCCCCGGCACCGTCAACGGCGGTGACGGCAGCGCGATCGAACTGGGCGTCAAGATCCGCAGCTCGGTCCCCGGCTCGATCACCGGCGTCCGCTTCTACAAGTCGGCAGCCAACACCGGCACCCACACCGGCAGCCTGTGGAGCAGCACCGGCACCCTGCTGGCGACCGGCACCTTCACCAACGAGACGGCGTCCGGCTGGCAGCAGCTGACCTTCGACTCACCCGTGCCGATCAAGACCAACACCACCTACATCGCCTCGTACTACGCCCCCAACGGCGGCTACTCCTACGACGGCGGCTACTTCACCAACAGCGCGGCCGGCGTGGCCCCGCTGACCGCCCTGCAGTCCGGCACCGACGGCGGCAACGGCGTCTACCACTACGGCACCGGCGGCGGCTTCCCGTCCTCGGCGTCGACCGGCAGCAACTACTGGGTGGACGCAGTCCTGGACACCTCCACCGCCAGCACCACCCCGCCCTCGGTCAGCAGCACCACCCCGGCCTCCGCGGCCACCGGGGTCGCCATCACCTCGCCGGTGTCGGCGACCTTCAACGAGGGCATCGACAGCGGCACCCTGGTCTTCGGCCTCAAGGACGCGAGCGGCAACAGCGTCCCCGGCAGCACGGTGGTCACCGCCGGCAAGACGGCGACCTTCACCCCGTCCACCGAACTGGCGCTGAACACCACCTACACCGCCTCGGTCCAGACCTCGGACCTGTGGGGCAACGCGATGACGGCGCCGACCACCTGGTCGTTCACCACCAGCGCGACCCCGCCCGCGGTCACCTGCCCGTGCAGCCTGTGGCCGAGCAGCACCGTGCCGAGCACCGTGGACGAGACCGGCGACGCCAACTCGCTGGAACTCGGCGTGCGGTTCCAGTCGGCGGTCGACGGCTGGGTCACCGGAGTGACCTTCTACAAGGGCGCGGGCAACACCGGCACGCACTCCGGCAACCTCTGGTCGTCCACCGGCGCACTGCTGGCCACCGGCACCTTCAGCGGGGAGAGCGCCACCGGCTGGCAGACGCTCACCTTCGACACCCCGGTGGCGATCACCGCGGGCACCAGCTACGTCGCCTCCTACCACGCGCCCAACGGCAACTACTCCGTGGACGGCGGCTACTTCGGCGGTGCGCACCAGTCCTACCCGCTCACCGCACCGGCCGACGGCAGCGGCGGATCCAACGGCCTGTACGCGTACGGGTCCACCTCCGCCTTCCCGACCGGCTCGGCCGGGTCGGCGAACTACTGGGTCGCGCCGATCATCACCACCACGGCGCCGTCCGGCCTGAACGGCACCATGACCGAGGGCGCGCGCTCGCTCGCCGCGGCCGCACCCGCGGCCACGGTGGTCACCCTGCCCGCCGACACCGTCCCGGCGACGGTGAAGGCCGTGGTCACCACCCTGGTCGGGCACGTCAGCACCGAGTCGGGAGCGGGGGCGACCACGGTTCCCGGGGTCCTCTCCTACGACAAGGCCACCCACCGGGCGACCTTCCGGCTCTCCGCACCGATGCCCTACGGCGCCAAGTACAAGCTGGTCATCACGGCGAAGGACAAGCACGGACACACCGTGAAGTCCTTCACCGCGACCCTCAAGAGCACCACCGGGCGACCGGCGGCCCCGGGCTCGGCCGGCAGCGGGGCCCCGGCCTCGCAGCCGTCGGCGACGGCCAGGATCCGCTTCCCGCACGGGGTCACGCCTTTCTTCTAGGGCCTGACCAGCACAGCAACCACGTTTCCAGCCCGCACCCACCGGTGCGGTCAGGGGGAGGCGGCCCAGCGGTAACGGGCCGCCTCCCCCGAGGCCGCCCGGGGATTGGCTCCACAGACCATGAGCACCCTCAGCGTCGTCATCCCCTGCTACAAGTACGGCCACTTCCTGGCGGACTGCGTGCGCAGCGTCCTGGACGAGCAGGAGGGGCTGGACGTCAAGGTGCTGATCATCGACGACGCGTCACCCGACGACTCGGCGGCGGTCGCCCGCAAGCTGGCCGCCGCCGACCCCCGGATCGAGGTCCGGGTGCACGAGACCAACAAGGGCCACATCGCCACCTACAACGAAGGCCTGCTGGAGTGGGCCGACGGCGACTACGTGGCCCTGCTCTCCGCCGACGACCGGCTGGTCCCCGGCGCGCTGGTGCGCGCCGCGGCCCTGCTGGACGCCCACCCGGAGGCCGGCTTCGCCTACGGCAGGCCGCTCCGGTTCCAGCACGGCGGGCCGCTCCCGGCCGCCCGCACCAGCGGCACCGGCAGCGTGGTCTACCCCGGCCACTGGTGGCTGGAGCGCCGCTTCCGCGAGGGCACCGGCTGCATCACCTCGCCCGAGGTGGTGGTCAGGACCAGCCTGCAGCGCGAGGTCGGCGGCTACGACCCGGCGCTGCCGCACGCGGGCGACATCGAGATGTGGATGCGGCTGGCGGCGCACGCCGACGTCGGCTACGTCCAGGGCGCGGACCAGGCCTTCTACCGGGTGCACGGCAACAACATGTCCACCACCGACTTCGGCGGGCAGCTGGACGACCTGCGGCAGCGCCGGATCGCCTTCGAGTCGGTGCTCGCCAAGTGCGGCGACCGGCTGCCGCAGGCCGAACGGCTGTCGGCGGAGGTGCACACCCGGCTGGCCCGGTTCGCGCTGCGCCGCGCCTACCGCGCCTACGACCGCGGCCGGACCGACCTGGTCCCGGTCGGTGAACTGCTGGCCTTCGCCGAGGACTGCCTGCCGGACGGCTTCACCGCGCTGCCCGAGTACCGGGCGCTGCGGCTGCGGCAGCGGATCGGGACCCGGGCCATGCCCTGGCTTCAGCCGCTGGTGCTGTCCGCGGTGGCGGACCGGGCCCGCGAGTGGTTCTGGTGGAAGTCCTGGGAGCGGCGGGGCATCTGATGGTCCGTCGACCCCTCTCCTACCCGGCGCAGCCGCCGCCGCTTCGCCCAGCGGTCGGTCCACAGCGCCGCGAGCACGCCGCCGCCCAGGCCCAGCAGCGCCGTCCCGGCCAGCCCGCGGCTCTTGGTGCCGTGCACCTCGACCGCGCTGGCGGGAACCAGCACGTCCACGCTCATCCGGGAGGCCTCGGCGATCCGGTGCGCCGACTGCAACTGGTCGACATGCGTGGTGTAGATGGCGATGATCTTCTGCACGGTGCCGTCCGCGGTGGCCGGATCGGTCAGCTCCGACTGCACCTGCAGGGTCGGGATCAGATAGTGCGGGGTCGCGCTGGTGCCGCTGTTCCGCGGCACCAGGTGGTACGTCCCGGCGACCCCGGCGGCGTCCAGCTCGGCCTCCCCGGCCGGGGACTCCATCTGCTGGATCACCGCGTAGGAGACCGCGGCCAGGGTCGGCTGCAGATTGGCGAACTGGTTCGGCTGGTTCCCGGTCACCGGCGGCTTCAGCACGACCACGGCCGTGCTCAGGTACAGCTGAGTGGGCTTCAGCACGTGGTAGGCCCCGGCAGCGGTCAGCAGCAGCGCCAGCAACAGGACGTACCAGCGCCTGAGCAGCGTGCGGACCAGCTCGGCAGGCGACACGTGACGTCCTTCCCTCGGTACCGGTACTCCCAGGCGGCAGCCTATGCTGGCCCGGGGCTCCGGGGGGAGCGGACCGCGACATCGAGCCGGGGGAGTGACCATGAGCCTGAGTGAGGTCATCGCCGTACTGCGCAGGCGCTGGTACTTCATGGTGCCGATCACCGTGCTCAGCCTGGCGGCCGGCTTCTACCTGTTCCGCACGGTGCCGCTGTCCTACGAGTCGCAGAGCTCGGTCGCGCTGCTGGACTCCACCGCCGTCGCCAAGCTCGCGCCCACCTACGGCAACCCCATCTCCAACGCTGGCGGCTCGCTGGTGGTCACCGCCGACGTGCTGATCCGGACGCTGGAGTCCAGCGACTCCGCCAAGGACCTGCAGTCGCTCGGGGTGACCGACGTCTACACGGTCGACTTCGCCAGCAACACCTCGGGCCCGCTGCTCACCCTCACCGTCACCGGCCACGACCGGGCGAAGGTGCTGCGGGAGACCAACACCATCACCGCCTTCGCCGGGGACCAGCTCAAGGCGCTGCAGACGGCGGCCGGGATCGCCCCCGCCTACCTGGTGCAGGCCACCCCGGTGGTGCTGCCGCAGGCCCCGGTGGCGCAGTCCAAGACCAAGATCCAGGACGTCGCGGGCGTGATCGTGGTCGGCATCACCGGCGGGTTCCTGCTCTGCTTCGTCTTCGAGAGCATCATGCTGGCCCGCCGCCGACGGCCGTTCTTCGGCGCCAGGATCAACCCCTGGCCGCTGAAGCGCCCGGCCCGGGGCTTCCTCGGCCGCCCGCGCGACGCCACCGCGCTGCTCACCGTCTACATGGCGCTGGCCTTCTTCATCCCCTCCGACCTGGCCCTGCCCGCGCTCGGCGGGGTCGGCACCCCGGCCAACGTCTTCGCGCTGCTGGCGCTGCTCTGGTACATCGCCAACTGGCTCAGCGACCGGCTGGTCCCGGCCCCCGGCACCCGCTCGCCGCGGCTGGCGATGTGCCTGCTCGGCGCGGCCGTGCTGTTCTCCTACCTGGCCGACGCGACCCGCAACAGCTCGCACGCCGAGGTGCTGGCCGCCGACCGCGGCCTGATCGGCTTCCTGGTCTGGGTGTCGCTGGTGGTGCTGGTCTCCGCCGGGATCCAGACCCGGGACCGGCTGGACGTGCTGATGCGGCGGATGGTGATCATGGGCACCGTGGTCGCCGCGCTCGGCTACTACGACTTCTTCTCCGCCACCAACATCGCCGACTCGATCACCATCCCCGGCCTGCACTCCAGCGTCACCGGCATCTCGGCGATGGACCGCGGCTCGTTCACCCGCCCCCGCTCCACCACCGCGCAGCCGCTGGAGTTCGGCGGGATGCTGGCCATCCTGGTCCCCTTCGCGATCCACCAGGCGCTGGACCCGGTCCGCCGGCACGCGAGCCTGCTGCGCCGCTGGGGACCGGTGGTGGCGATGGGCGGGGCGCTGCCGCTGACCGTCTCCCGGACCTCCATCATCGGCGCGGTGATCGTCGCCCTGGTGATGCTGCCGCGCTGGAAGCCGGCCCGGCGCTGGGCCGCGCTGGGGCTGCTGACCGGGGCGCTGGGCGCGTTCAAGGTGGTCATCCCCGGGCTGATCGGCACCATCAGCGGGCTGTTCTCCAGCTTCTTCTCCAACACCGACAGCAGCACCCAGGCCCGTACCGTGAAGTACGCCGAGATCGTCCCCTACATCGTCGACCGGCCGCTGTTCGGACGGGGGTTCGGCACCTTCATGCCGGACCTCTACTTCTTCACCGACAACCAGTACATGCTGACCATGGCCGAGATGGGCGGCCTCGGCGTGCTGGCGCTGCTGGTGCTGTTCTGCACCGGGATCCACCACGGCGGTGCGATCCGGCGGCTGGCCAGGACCGAGTCCGACCGCGAGCTGGGCCAGGCCTTCTTCGCCTCCTCGCTGGTCGCGCTGGTCATCAGCGCCACCTTCGACGCACTGAGCTTCGCGATGTTCGCCGGGATGTTCTTCCTGGTCCTGGCCGCGGGCGGGAGCTACCTCGGCTTCATCCGCCGCGAGGCCGCGGAGGCCGCCGACACCTCCCGGGCGGACACCGCACCCCCGCCCGCCGTCAGCGCCCGCACCCCCGAACTGGTGGACTCCTGATGCCCGCTCAGCCCGCGCCCGTCGCCCCTGTCGCGGTCCTGGTGGTCACCTGGAACAGCGCCGCGGTGATCCCCGGCTTCCTGGCGGCGCTGCCGGACGGCATGGGCGACCTGCCCTGGCGGCTGGTCGTCGCCGACAACGACTCGGCCGACGACACCGTCGCCCTGGTCCGCGACCTCGCCCCGGACGCGGTCGTGGTGCAGACCGGCCGCAACGCCGGCTACGCCGCCGGGGTCAACGCCGCGCTCGGCGCCGCCGCCGCATGGGACGGCGGCTACTCGGCCGCCCTGGTCTGCAACCCGGACGTGCGGATGCGCCCCGGCTGCGCCCCCGCGCTGGTCGCGGCGCTCGGCACGGCGCTGCCGGACGGCGCGACCGTCGGCATCACCGTCCCGCTGCTCTACCAGGACGGCGAGGACGCCCCGCTGCACTCGCTGCGCCGCGAGTCCAGCGTCGGCCGGGCGCTGGGCGAGGCGGTCATCGGCAATCGCAGGGCCGGGCGCTTCCCCGGGCTGAGCGAGCTGGTCACCGATCCCGCCGCCTACGACCGGCCGACCCGGGCGGACTGGGCCACCGGGGCGCTGATGGCGCTCTCCGCCGACTGCCTGGCCGCCTGCGGGCCGTGGGACGAGTCCTTCTTCCTCTACTCCGAGGAGACCGAGTTCTGCCTGCGGGCCGGGGACCGCGGCTACGCCACCCAGCTGCGCCCCGAGGCCGAGGCGGTGCACCTCGGCGGCGAGTCCCAGGTCTCGCCGAGGCTGTGGACCCTGCTGGTGCTGAACCGGGTCCGGCTGCACCGCCGCCGCCACGGCGCCGCCTCCAGCGCGGCCTTCCGGGCCGCGGTCCTGCTCCGGGAGACCTCCCGGGCCGCCCTCGGCCGGGCCCCCAACCGCGCCGCCGCCGCGGCCCTGCTCAGCTCGGCGGCGCTCCGGGCGACCCCGGGACCGTGACCGGCGGCTCGTCCCAGGCAGTGAAGTAGCTGGCGGGGTTCATCAGGTAACGGACCGTCGGCTCCGGGAGGTGGGCGACCCGGTGTCGGCGGCTGTAGCGGCGGATGAGCTCCCAGTCCTCGCGGGGGAGCACCTCCGGGGTGCGCCGGAGCCGGCTGAAGTGCAGCGCCCGGGTCCGGCGGGCGACGAAGGCGTTGGTGTCCAGGAAGGACTCGCGCGCCGAGCGGCGGCGGCTGAACGGGACGGAGAGCACATCCTGCTCGGTGCCGTCGGCGCGGACCCGGCGCAGCGCGGTGTAGACGCCGTCCGGGCCGCCAGGGGCGCGCAGCGCGGCCAGGGCGCGGGCCAGGTGGTCCGGCTCCCAGAGGTTGTCGTCGTCCAGGAAGGCCGTGTAGCGGGAGCGGGTGAGCCGGATGCCGACGTTGCGGACCACCCCGGCGGTGCCGCAGTTGCGCGACAGCGAGACGGTGAACAGCCGCGGGTCGTCCGGGAACCGGGACCGCTCGGGCAGCCCGGCGCCGTCGTCGACCACGATCACCACCTGGTCCGCCTCGGTCTGCGTCAGCGCCGAGCGGATCGCGTGCAGCAGCGCCTCGGGCCGGCGGTGGGTGGCGATGACCGTGGCGACCAGAGCCGACGGCGCGTCGGCGGTGAGCGGCGCCAGCCGCCGCACCTCGGCGTCCTCGAAGCGGCGCAGCCGGACCGCCGACGGGGCCAGCCGCAGCTTGTTCGCGGCCTCGAACAGCACCAGCCAGCCGAAGACCAGCTTGAGCAGTTCCCAGGGAGCCCGGACGATCCGGCGCATGGTCACCTTCCGTGCAGTCAGGACGAGGGCACCACGGTGCGGCCGTCGGACATCTTGTTGTTGCTCCAGACGTTCCCCGCGCCGCCCGCGTTCCACGCCGCGACCGGACCGTACTCGCCGCAGTCGGGGTGGAACTGGGTGGAGAAGATGTTGTTGGTGACCTGGATCCCGGTCGCGCCGGGCCCCCCGCCGTACAGCGCGTAGGAGCCGCCGGCGATCCAGTTGCCGTCCACCACGCTGTTGGCCACCGTGCCGGTGTCGGCGAACAGGCCGATGCTGCCGCTGGCGCCGTGGTCCACGCCGACCTGGTTGAGCAGGGTGTTGTGACGGATGATCAGGCTGCCGGTGTTGCCGCCGTCGCTGATCACCGCGTCGGCGTGCTCCCAGCCGCCGCTCTGGTTGCGGAACTCGGACACGTCGTGCAGGTAGTTGTCGTGCAGGTTGCCCTGGCCCATGGACAGCATGTTGCCGAACTCGGAGATGTTGCTCCAGCCGACCTCGATCGAGCTGCCGCCCATGTTGGAGACCGCGTAGTCCTCGCCGCCGTTGTCCGGGCCCTGTCCGGGCAGCCCGGTGATGGTGGTGTGCAGGATCCGCAGGCCGCTGAACCCGGCCCGCAGGTTGATGCCCCACCAGTTGTCCGAGGTGACCCGGCTGTCGACGATGGTGACGTTGTTCGCATAGATGTCCAGCGAGCCGGTGATGTCCCAGCCGCTGATCACGGTGCCGTTGGTGGTGATGCTCAGCGCCCCGGTGTGGTGCGGCTTGAGGGCGATCCGGGGCCCGGTGGAGCTGGCGTCGGGGAAGCCCCCGGCGACGATCTGGCCGGTCGCGTCACCGGAGACCGAGGAGCCCTTTCCGCTGCCGGCCGGCTTGCCGGTGCTGGGCCTGGGCGACGGAGTGGAGGCCGGTTGGCCGATCTTCGCTGGGTCGCTGCCCGGTGCGGGGGACGGGGTGCCCTGCACGGAGGACGTGCCGGCGGACCCGTCGGCACTGGGACCGGGCGGCCCTGCCGTGGTGCGCTCGGGCCCGCCGCCGCGGGAGAGGGCCACCGCCAGCGTCACCAGAACCAGTGCGAGCAGGATCCCGGTCGCCAGGATCCGCCCTCGTGCTCTTAACATCGGCCAACCTTGTCCGTGTGTAGGGGGATTCATCCGTTTCTTCGGCGCTTCGCAGCGTGCTTGCCCCCCTTCTGCTCCTTGGCGGTGCCGCGCAGGTAGCCGATGCTGGGCAGCACGCAGACTCCGTAGAGCACCATGGACAGCACCCCCATGATCATCAGGGCGAGCAGGTCATGCCCGAGCGGTCGCTCCAGCACCATGATGCACAAGGTCATCGCCGCCCCGCCGAGGAACGACCAGCAGGTGGCCCTGGCGATCGAGCCGACGCCGATGCCCCCGCGCTGCAATGCCCAGAGGAACACCGGCACCACGATGCCCCCGGCCACCAGCACATGGCCCTGCGAGACGCCGACGATGCCGTGCGTCCTGGCGGCCACGATCAGCACCGGGATCAGCACCACCAGCCACACCCCCTGGACCGTGATCAGCAGCCGTCGCCGACCGATCGCCACCAGGCAGTCGTAGGCCAGCTCGCAGCCGATCCGGACCAGGCCGAGCACCATCAGCCAGGGCAGCGCCGCCGCCGCCGGATGCCACTGCTTCCCGTAGACCAGCTCCACGATCGGCCCGGCCAGCACGCCCAGCAGCACGCACAGCGGCACCGTGCCGGTGACCAGCACGCCCAGCGCCCGGCTGAAGCCCTTGGCCAGCGCCTCGGGGGACTCGGCCAGCCGGGAGAACCCGGCGAAGGAGACCCGGCGGGCCGCCTCGGAGATGATCCGCACCGGCCAGCCGGAGATGTTGAAGGCCAGCACGTAGAAGCCCAGCGACACATTGCCCAGAGTCGAACCGACCACCAGGGTGTCCACATTGACCACGCCCAGCGCCAGCAGGCTGGCCCCGGCCAGCGGCAGCCCGAACCGCAGCAGCGCCCTGGCCTGCGCCGGGTCCCAGCCGAACCGCAGCGTCCCGGGGGCCGCCAGGCAGAAGCCGATCAGCGCAGCCACATTGCCGACCACCGAGCCCAGCGCGAACGCCATCGCGCCCATCCCGGCGAACGCCAGCACCAGCGTCACGGCCGTGCTCAGCACGAAGTTGAGGGCGTCGATGACCATGCGCTTGCGCTGGTCGAACGCCCTGGTCAGAAACCCCGACGGCACCTGGGACAGGCCGTCCAGGATCACGCACAGGCACATCACCCGTAGCACGCCGACCGCCTGCGGCGAGCCCAGCATCCCGCCCACGGTCGGCGCGGCGGCGAACAGCGCGACATAGAGCAGGGTACTGGAGGCGGTGCTCAGGGTCAGCACGGTCGGGGCGAACCGGCGCGGGTCGCCGTCCCAGCGGACCAGGGCCAGGCCGATGCCCAGCTCGTTCGCGGACAGCAGCACCAGCAGCACGGTCTGCGCGATGCCGTAGACGCCCCAGGCGGCCGGGTCGAGCACGAACCGGGCCAGGATGATCCCGGTGGCGAAGTTGCCGAGCCGCATCACCACGGTGTTGATCAGACTCCACCGGGCGGCGGAGCGGACCTGCTTCCCCAGTGAGGGGCTGTCCGCCGCGTCCTGCTCCCCGGCCGGTGCGGGGCGCAGGACGCGCATCGAGATCGTGGCGCTGTCCATGAGCCGGATCGGGATGGTGGAGGAGTCCAGCACCCTGATCGGGATCGTGGCCGGGTCGCCCGGCCGAGGCGGATCTTCCCAGTCCTGGTCGGCTGATTCGTCCGAGGTGAGGGTCATGGCGAGAACCAGGGGGCCTTGGTCCGGTCGCCCTTCTGGTTCCCGTGCTCATGGGACTGGAGCAGCGCCAGCTGGACCGTCGGCTGCTCGATGTCCTCGTCCTGTGGTCGTGGCCGTTGCTGTCGCGGCGCGGGGACGGAGCCGTCCCCGGCGGCGCCGTGCTGCCCGTCCGGGCCGTCGTCCTCGTCCTCGTCGTCGTCCTCGGCGCTGACCGGGGCGAGTTCGTCGTCGGCCGGGCGGACCGTCGGCTGCGGACGCCGCCTGGCCTCGACGTAGAAGGTGCCCACCATACTGACCACCACCCCCAGCAGACCGGCCATGATCAGGTACTCGATCTTGGTCTTGAGCTGGGCCACCGGGTTCTGCGGCGGGACGATGGTGGTCATCCGGATCATGGCGTCGGCGGCGACCGACTGCTGCGCCTGGAACTGCTGCAGCCGCTGCGCGGTGTAGGCGGTCAGCAGCTGGTCCGACTTCAGCACGGCGGCCTGGTCGGTGCCGGTGACGGTGAGCCACATCAGCGGGCCCTGCGCGTTGTCCGCGATCATCGCCACATAGGTGCCGGTGAGGCCCTGCGACTTGAGGTCGGCGATGGCCGCGTCCGAGTTGACGTTGCGGGCCAGGCTGTCGGCCATGCCGGTGAGCGAGGTCTGCGTGCTCAGGAAGGGGTTGCCGTCGAAATCCACGGTCGCCTTCTGTGAGTTGAGCAGCTCGACGGTGCTCTGCGACTGGTACTTGGTCGGTACGACCAGGAAGACGCCGACCACCAGTACCGCGGTGACCAGCAGCCCGGGCAGCAGGACATACCAGCGTCTGCGCATGACCCGTGCGATCTCGGCGAGATCCATGGTTTTCCCCCTACTCAGCCCCGTACGACAATGCGGTGATCAAGCATAGAGTCGGCTCCGATCAGCTGAACACCCTTTCATCCCTCCGACAGGTCGGTCGGCCGCAGCCGCTGCGCGGCGGTTCCGCCGTCCAGCAGCACCGCGGCGATCCTGTCGCTGGCGTGCCCGTCCCACAGCGCCGGGCGGCGCGGCTCGGGCGGGCTGTCCAGCACCGCGTGCACGGTGCTGACGATGCGTTGCGGATCGCGTCCGGCCAGGACGTTGGTGCCCTGCTCGACCGTGATCGGGCGCTCGGTGTTGTCGCGCAGCGTCACACACGGCACGCCCAGCGCCGTGGTCTCCTCCTGCACCCCGCCGGAGTCGGTGAGCACCACCCGGGCCGAGTCCTGCAGTGCGATGAAGTCCAGGTATCCGGCCGGCGGGATCAGCGTGATGCCGCCGGGGACGCCGAGTTCGGCCAGCCGCCCGGCCGCGCGCGGGTGCACCGGCAGCAGCAGCGGGCAGCGGCCGGCGATCTCGCCCAGCGCCTTGAGCAGCCCGGTGAGCACCTCCGGGTCGTCCACGTTGGCCGGACGGTGCAGGGTGACCAGGCCGTACCCGCCGCGGCTGAGCCCGTGCCGGGCCAGCACGTCCGACTGCCGGGCCCGGTCCAGGTTGCCGAACAGGGTGTCGATCATGACATTGCCGACCAGGTGGATCTGGTCCTCGCGGTAGCCCTCGGCGCGCAGGTTGTCGGCGGCGTCGGGGGAGGAGGCGAGCAGGTAGTCGCTGACCCGGTCGGTGGCGACCCGGTTGACCTCCTCCGGCATGCCCCAGTCGCGGCTGCGCAGCCCGGCCTCGACATGCGCCAGCAGCGGCCCGGCCTTGGCCGTGACCAGGGCGCAGGCCAGCGTGGAGTTGATGTCCCCGACCACGACCACCGCGTCCGGGGCGACCTCGTCCAGCAGCGGCTCGAACGCCGCCATCACCCGCCCGGTCTGCTCGGCGTGGCTGCCGGAGCCGATGCCCAGGAAGCGGTCCGGCGGCCGGATGCCGAGGTCGCGGAAGAAGACGTCGTTCATCGACTCGTCGTAGTGCTGCCCGGTGTGGACCAGCACCACGTCGGCGCCGCGCGCCTCCAGGGCGTCCATCACCGGTTTGATCTTCATGTAGTTCGGTCGCGCGCCGGCGACGCAGACGATCCTCATCGGGGCCCCCATGGTCAGAGCACCTCCACATTCGGTCCGGACAGCTTGTTCCGGCAGTCCAGCACCAGGGCGGCGTGCTCGGTCACCAGGTCGTAGTCGTAGGAGTCGTGGTCGGTGAGCAGCACCACCGCGTCGGCGGCGGCCACCTCCTCCGCGGTCAGCTCGACCCGGACCAGCCGGGCGTCCACCCTCACCCGCTCCACCACATGCGGGTCGGCGGCCCTGACCTCGGCGCCCATGTCCAGCAGCAGCTGCGAGACGCGCAGGGCCGGCGACTCCCGGGCGTCGCCGGTGTTCTTCTTGTAGGCGAGGCCGAGCAGCAGCACCCGCGAGCCGTTCACCGAGCGGCGGCGCTCGTTGAAGGCGTCGATCAGACGCCGGGTCACGTACTCCGGCATGTGGTTGTTGATGTCGTTGGCCAGCTCCACGAAGCGGAAGCTCTGCCCCAGCTCGCGCTGCACCCGCCAGGACAGGTACGACGGGTCGATCGGCAGGCAGTGCCCGCCGACGCCGGGCCCCGGCGTGAACTTCATGAAGCCGAACGGCTTGCTGGACGCCGCCTCGATCGCCTGCCAGACGTCGATGTCCAGGTGCCGGGCGAACATCGCCACCTCGTTCACCAGGGCGATGTTGACGTGCCGGAAGGTGTTCTCCAGCAGCTTGGCGAGCTCCGCCTCCTTCGGCGAGCCGACCGGCACGGTGGTGTCGACCAGTTGGTCGTAGAAGCCCTGCACGGCCTTCAGCGAGGCCGGGTCCACCCCGGAGACCACCTTCGGGGTCTGCTGGAAGCCCCAGACCGGGTTGCCCGGGTCGATCCGCTCCGGGCTGTAGCCGAGGTGGAAGTCCGCCCCGGCGGTCAGCCCCGAGCCGTCCTCCAGCAGCGGGGCGAACAGCTCCTGGGTGGTGCCCGGGTAGGTGGTCGACTCCAGGATCACCGTCGCCCCCGGCCGCAGGAAGCGGGCCAGGGTCCTGGCCGACTCCTCGATGTAGCTGAGATCCGGCACGCCCTCGCGCAGCGGGGTCGGCACGGTCACCACGGCGACGTCGAAACCGCCGCAGTCCCGGGCCAGTTCGCTCGGCCGGTAGCTGCCGTTGGCGAGCGTGGCCCTGATCCGCTCGGCCGAGACGTCCTCGACGTAGGACTCCCCGGCGGCGAGGCTCTTGACCCGGGGCACGTCCACGTCGTATCCGATCACCTCGTGGCCGACCTCCGCGGCCCGGATGGCCAGCGGCAGTCCCACGTATCCCTGTCCGACGACGACAACACGCATGACTACCTCCTGGTGGCGGGACCAGCGGTGGAACCGGTGGCGGAAACGGTGGCGACAGGGGTGCGGTGGACCAACTCACGGGCGGTCATGAGCATGAACAGCGCATTGGTGGTGAGGTAGCGGCGGCCGAGCCGGCGCGGCTCCTGCAGTGCCCGGTAGAGCCACTCGACGCCCAGCCGCTGCCAGAGCGCCGGGGCCCGCCTGGTCACCCCGGCCAGGATGTCGAAGGAGCCGCCGACCCCGTGCACCACCTTGACGCCGCTGCGCGCGCCGTAGCCCGCGGTGAAGATCTCCTTCTTCGGCGAGGTCATCCCGAGGAACAGCATCTGCGCGCCGGAGGCCGCTATGGCGTCGGCGACGTCGCCCTGCCGGG
This sequence comes from Streptacidiphilus cavernicola, assembly GCF_042510955.1. NCBI lineage: Bacteria > Bacillati > Actinomycetota > Actinomycetes > Kitasatosporales > Streptomycetaceae > Streptacidiphilus > Streptacidiphilus cavernicola. The sequence goes on along the minus strand of NZ_JBHFAB010000019.1, from coordinate 90,243 downwards.
CGTCCTCGAAGTAGCCGTTCCTGCTCCCGGCGACCTTCAACTCCGGGAACCGCTCCGCGATCCGCAGCAGCATCAGGTCGAGCACGTCCTGCTTGGCGCCGAGCAGGTAGACGGACATGCCGGCCGTCTCGGCCTCGGCCAGCAGCCGCATGAACAGGTCGATGCCGGCCACCCGCTCCGGAAGCGGCCTGCGCAGCACCCGGGCGGCCCAGACCACGGCCTGCCCGTCCGCGAGCACCAGGTCGCAGCCGCTGACCGCCTGCGCGAGCCGGGGGTCGCGGCGCATGTTGACCAGCTTGGCGGCGTTCACCACGCCGACCTCCAACTGCTCGCCGTCCCGGACCGCGCCGAGGCAGCGCTGGACGGTCTGCTCCATGGTCAGCGGGTCGAGCTCGACCCCGAAGAGAGCCTGACGTTCCGTCATGTCGTGCTCCCCCCATCGGCATGGTTGCTGTCGTCGCCGCCGAGCCAGGCGAACAGCATCCAGCCGAACTCGTACGGGCGGCACTCCCGGTCCACCGAGGCGGGCCGGAACACCCGGTCCAGCGGCGACAGCCGCAGCCCCGGCGCGACCCTGGTACCCACCCCGCGCGCCGCGCGGACCGCCTTCCTCGGGTCGCCGCGGTAGACCTTGCGCCAGGTCACGCCCAGCTCGTCCAGCACCATCGGCTCGGCCGCGCCCGCGGCCGCCAGCTCCGGCACCTCGGTCATCCAGCGCAGCCCGCGCCGGATCGCCGGGCCGAAGTCGCCGCCGTCGGCGTCGGTGCCGCCGGCCTCGGCGAGGTCGAACAGGGCGGTCGGGGCCATCGCGTGCTGGTGCACGCTGTAGACCGGGAAGCCCTCCACCACGCTGCCGCGGCGGGCGTCGTAGTGCCACCACCACTGGCCGCCCCCGCCCTGCAGCTCGCAGATCCGCCGGCCGCAGGCCTCGGCGGCGGCCAGCGCCTCCGGGTCGCTCGCGCCGCCGTTCGCGACACCGCTGGCGTGGGCGCGGGCCAGTGCCTGCAACGGGTAGGTCTGGTCGGCGAAGCAGCCGATGTGCGAGCGGTACCACGGCACCAGGCCGGGCCCGGTGGCGTGCGGGAACAGCGGGCTGTCGCCGATCCTGGCCGCCAGCAGCCGGTCCCGGGCGGCGCCGAGGCGCTCCTCGACGTCGAGCACGCCGCGGGCCGCGGCCAGCGCGGACAGCACCCAGGCGGCCTCGACGGTGTACCGGGGCCGCCCGTCGGCGTCCAGCGCGGCGACCCGGTCCAGGGCGTCCGACAGCTTGGGATGCCCGGTCTCGGCGGCGGCCCAGGCGACCAGCGCGGCGTCGCCCAGGTTGGACACCTCGGGCAGGCGCTGCACCAGCAGCCCGGCGAACTCCTCGGCGGTGTGGCCGCCGAGCACCGCGCGCTGCCGGTCCGGCGGCAGGAAGCGGGCGCCGAGCGCGGTGATGGCCGCGTAGCGGATGCTGGTGCCGCGCTGCTCCAACGTCCCGTCCGGGCCCTGGGCGCGGGTGAAGACGAAGGTGTCGGCGCCGGGCAGGTACATCGCCGGAAGCCCGGCCTCGGCCAGGCCGAGCAGCCGCTCGGCGAGTCCGTGCAGGTCGGCGTCGGTCTCGGCGAGCGCGCGCAGACGGCTCGACGCCACGGCGGCGGTCATCGGACCGCCCCTGCCGCGGCGGATGCGTCAGTCACCTGGCTGTCGCGGCTCTCTCGGATCTTGCGGATCTTGCGGTTGTACAAGCTGTGCACGTCTGAGCAACGCGGCTTCGGCACACCCCACCCCCCTCGGGTCGGATTTTCAATGATCTGGTGCTGCGCGGGGAGGGGATGCGTCCGGGCAGCCGACAACTGTCGGGGCGTCATCCGCCTCGACCCGTCGAACCGCCGGTACCCCCACCGCGTCCCCCCTGCACTACAGCCCGTGGCTGTCCCCAGCCCGAACCGTACACACACACCGTAAGGCCACAGATGTCCGCTGACTGACGTTTTGCGGAATTACCGCAGGTCGATCAACGGAAAGCGGCCCCCGGCGCGGTCAGCCGAGCTCGCCCAGCTCACCGTCCTGTTCCTGGTACAGCGCCCCGGTCGTGGGGCACTCCCAGACGCCGGACTCGCCGTCCTTGGCGACCAGTCGGGCCCCGGCCCGGCCCACCCAGCCGATCCTTCGTGCCGGAACCCCTGCCACCAGCGCGAAGTCCGGCACATCACGGGTCACCACGGCCCCGGCCGCGACCAGCGCCCAGCGGCCCAGCCGCACCGGCGCGACGCACACCGCGCGCGCCCCCACGGACGCCCCCTCTGCCACCAGTACGCCCACGGCCTCCCAGTCGTCGCCGCGCTTCAACCGGCCGTCGGGGGTCACCGCGCGGGGGAAGTGGTCATTGGTGAACACCACCGCCGGTCCGATGAACACACCGTCACCGAGCACCGCGGGCTCGTAGACCAGCGCGTGGTTCTGCAGCTTCACATTGTCGCCGATCCGCACCCCGGGGCCGACGTACGCCCCGCGCCCGACCACGCAGTTCGCCCCGAGCGTGGCGCCCTCCCTGATCTGCGCCAGATCCCACACCGCGCTCCCTTCGCCGACCTCGGCCGTCTCGTCGACCTGGGCACTGGGCTGGATCCTGACGCTCACGGAGCAGGGCCTTTCGATCAGGGGTCTCGATCGGGGTTTCGATCAGGGGCGCGGAAATGCGCAGGCTGAGCATAGGTGCAGCCGCCGACACCCGGAAGCCCCCTGGTCAGCGCTCTCCCGGCACCCCGTGGAGGGTCCCGTCCGGGGTTCCTTCCGGCGTCCCGTCCGGGGCCCGGTCCGGCGTCCAGCGGAGGGTCAGATCAGGCAGTTTCTCCATGTTTCCCCGGCCGTCGGTGCTGTCGACGACGGTGAACCCGTGCTTCGCGTAGAAGGCGCGGGCGTCGGTGTTCTGCTGGAACACATGCAGCGTGACCTGGTCCGGGCTGTGCCGGCGGACCTGGTCCAGGAGTCGGCTGCCGATGCCCCGGCGGCGGGTCTCGGGGAGCAGGTAGAGGTGTTCCAGCATGGTGCCCTCCAGCGCGGCGAAGCCGAGGATCCGGCCGCCGTCGTCCACGGCCACCCAGATCCGGCAGTCGCGGAGCACGATGTCCTCGACCCAGCGGGTCACCTGCTCGTGGGTCCGCCGCTGCGGCGGCAGGTACGGCATGGTCTCGACCCGCGACCGCATCTGGACGGCGGCGATCTCCGCCGCGTCCGCAGGTCCGGCGGGGCGTATCCGGGTGGTGCTGGGGGCGTCGTCCATCGCGCGAATCTACCGACGGCCCGGTGGGCGGGGCCAACGGTTTGCCCGACCCTGGGAAATCGCCTGGGAAATCTCTGTGCAGCAGGATTGACAGGTTCTGCTCATCAGTCAATTCTGAGAGCGCTCTCAAAAATGCCCGCAAGGGTGTCACCACGTCACATTCCACCCAGGCACCCATCCCTGACGAGGAGAACGCCACAGATGCATGCCAGAAGAAGAAGGGTGCTGGCCCCGGCGATCGCCGCCGCCCTGGTCGGCACCGGGCTCGCCGCGGTCGGGTTCGGATCCGGCGCGCAGGCCGCCGTCCCGACGACCCTCCCACTGACCTTCAGCAACAACTCGGGTCGCAGCGACAAGGTCTACATCTACGACATCGGGACGCTGCTCTCCACCGGCCAACAGGGCTGGGCCGACGCCAACGGCACCTTCCACGCCTGGCCGGCCGGGGCGCAGCCGCCGATCGCCGCGCCCGACGCGTCCATCGCCGGACCGGCCAACGGGCAGAAGCTGACCCTGCGGATGCCGCAGTTCTCCGGCCGGGTCTACTTCTCCTACGGCCAGAAGCTGGTGTTCAAGCTCACCACGGGCGGCCTGGTCCAGCCCGCGGTGCAGAACCCCAGCGACCCCAACGAGAACATCCTGTTCAACTGGACCGAGTACACCCTCAACAGCTCCGGGCTGTGGATCAACAGCACCCAGGTCGACATGTTCTCGGCCCCGTACGCGGTCGGCGTCAAGGCCGCCAACGGCACCGTCAAGAACACCGGGCACCTCAAGTCCGGCGGCTACACCGGCTTCTTCAACGCCCTCAAGGGGCAGCCGGGCGGCTGGGCCAACCTGATCCAGAAGCGCTCGGACGGAACGATCCTGCGAGCGCTCGCCCCCGGCCACGGCATCGAGAACGGCGCCCTGCCCGCCACCGTGATGAACGACTACGTCAACCGGGTCTGGACGAAGTACAGCAGCTCGACGCTGACCGTCACCCCGTTCGCCGACCAGCCCAACACCAAGTACTACGGGCGGGTCTCCGGCAACGTCATGAACTTCACCAACAGCGCCGGGGCGGTCGTCACCTCGTTCCAGAAGCCGGACTCGGACAGCATCTTCGGCTGCTACAAGCTGCTGGACGCGCCGAACGACCTGGTCCGCGGCCCGATCTCGCGCACGCTGTGCGCGGGCTACAACCGCGCGACGCTGCTGACCGACTCCAACCAGCCGGACACCAACGCGGCGGACTTCTACAAGGACACGGTCAGCAACCAGTACGCCCGCAAGATCCACGCCCAGATGGTCGACGGCAAGGCCTACGCCTTCGCCTTCGACGACGTCGGCAACTTCGAGTCGCTGGTCAACGACAGCAACCCGCAGCAGGCTTACATCACCCTCGACCCGTTCAGCTGACGGGGTAGGGGCACGACATCCGGTGAGTTCCCCTGATGCCCGGGGGGATCGGCCTGCTGGATTCACGACTTGGTGTCAGTAGTCACGGTGGTTCCACTCTCTCGTGAAGCCGTGAAGGCCCGGGTTGGCGCCGACCGCGTGCGGGATCCGCGCGAGCTCCGGGCGCCGGCCGGGCCGGCCGACAGCACCATCCGAGGCGTCACCGTGGGCGGGCGCAAGCAGGCGTCCATCATCGGCCTCGACCTGTTCACCGGCACCAAGCACGAGACCGTGTTGCCCCACAGCGCCGAGATCCTCGTCCCCCTCGTCCGCCGCGACCCCTACACCCTGGTCGAGGCCGCTGACGACGGGCGATTGATACTCGTGACGGCGCGCGGGGAACTCTACGATGACCTGGTCGCACCGGACGACGACGCCGCTCGGCTGCGCAAGATCCTCGCCGATTCCACCAACGGCACGACCCAGGTGAAGGTCCTCGCCGCCTGCGGCGAAGAGCGCCTCGACTCCTGGCCGCCCCGATCCCGGGCTGGCGTTCAGTCGGCCGACCCGTGGAAGAAAGGCGGCCTGGCGGTTAGCGCTCCCTCGGCCTTTGGTTGATAGAACGCTGCTGCCCGTGCGGGCGCGCCGACAGCCCCTCTGAAGTGCGGGTTGCCTCAAATCGCCCTCAAATTTTGTTCCATTCTTGACATGTTCGTGCTAGCTTCCTCCGTGTCGAAACAATCGGCTTGGAAAACAATACGGGGGAACCGAATGAGCACAATACCGGCTAGGGCGGCTGTAGTTGCCGCCTGCCTGCTGGTCCTGACCGCTGCGGGGGCGACGACGGCGTTGGCCGCCGCGCCGACGGAGGTCCACCCGAACGCGTGCGCGCCCGACGAGGGCTACGTCGTCACTTCGTATACGCACGCCTACCATGACATGGTCCCGTACGCCAAGGCGGAAGGTGGTCAGACCGTGGGCATCACGCTCACCGCCGGCGCCTCGGTCACCGCAACGATCAGCGGCAGCGCCGCCTTCAAAGAGAGCATGATCATCGCGAGTGCGAAGGAGACCATCGGGGTCTCAGTGGCCGCGGGCATCACCGCATCGGTGGCCTACAGCTCCACGTATGCGGTCCCGGCCTCCTGGAAGTTCGGAGAGCTGCACGCGGGAGCGGACGAGGAGTACGTGCACTGGCAGTACGGCGAGTACAACGGCAACTGCACCTGGATGACCAGCTTCAGTGGGACTGGCTACCTGCCCTACCACGTGCCCACCTTCTGGCACACGCAGACGACCTGACGACAGGGGAACAGTCGATGATCAGACCATCTGTCGCCACCGTCCTCGTCGGCCTTCTGCTGGCAGGTGCCACCGCCTGCACTGCGGGGGCACAGCCCTCTTCGGTCGGCTCGGCCCCGGGGGTCCGCGTCTCCAGCACCAGTGCATCACCATCCGGCACCGCGGTTACCGTCCCCGTCGACCCCGTGGCCTACGAGAAGAACACGGCCGGAGCCACCCTCCTCCTCGACACGGCGGGCACGGGGTCGAGGACGTTGCAACTCAAGGGTGTCCGCGGAAGCGGGAAGTTCGTCGTGGCCGTCACCTGCACCGGCAGCTCGCAGGCCCTCACGGTGAAGGAGAGTGACGGAAGAAACCTGGAGCAAATCTCTGCCTGCTCCACCGACGGCTCGGTGATCTACAGCTCCACGGGCGCCATTCGTGCGACGGAGGCGCAACTCACTATCGCCGCAGCGGACAGCGCCCGTTGGCGTCTCTCGGCATGGAGGATCACGGGCTGAGACGACAGCACGGGGGCTGACCCGACCTGCAAGGCACGTCTCCAAGGGCCATGAGTTGATCATGAAGCCCTTGGGGCGTGCCTTGTCGGCTCCCGGAAGCTATTTCCGGACCGCCGACCTGCTGTTGCTTGCGTGAGAAGGGCGGTGAGTTCCGATCCTGCTCCCGGAAGCGAGCGATTACGGGAAGATCCGGGCGCTCGCCGTCAGGCTGTCAGGCTGACCAGGAGTCAGGTCAGCCGAGCGCGCGCAGCACGCGGCCGTTGACCGGCTCGACCGGCACGTCCCGGTTGCTCAGCGCGACGTGCACCCGCCGGTCCCGGAGCCGCAGCACGAGCGAGGCGGACGCGCCGGGGAGGCTGCCGGCGAGCCCCGCGATCTCTCCGGTCGGGTCCAGCCGCCAGCCCAGACCGAGGGCGCTGCCGCCCGGCAGGGTGGTGTGCGGCGTCAGCGCCTCACGCGCCAACTCCTCAGGGAGCAGCGTGCGCCAACCGACCCCGAACCGAACCAGATCGAACGCGGTGGTCCAGAGCCCGCCAACGGCAGCCGTCGGCTGGTCCTGCCCCTGTCCCTGGACGGGAACGAGTCGGCCGTCGACCCCCGGACCGTAACCGGTGACGGTCTCCACGCTCGATCGCGCAAAGGACGTGCTGCTCATCCCGAGCGGCTCCAGCACCAGACGGGTGACCGCCTCCGGGTACCGGACTCCGCTGGCGTCCGCGATGAGCCGCCCGAGTACCGCGCCCGCGTCCCCGATGCCGCTGAGCAACTCCCGAACGGTCGCTGACGGATCGGCCGGTCCGGGCCTGCGCAGCTGACGATTCAGCGGGGCGTCGAGGACGACCCGGCCGTCAACGACCAGGCACAGCACCGCGACGGCGGTGACCAGCGTGCTGACCGGACCAACCGGAAAACGGTGATGGACCGTCAATTCGACGTCCGGATCCAGAGCTGCCCAGCCACGGGCCAGCGCCCAGGCACCGCTACCGGCGGAACCGTCGCTCCCGGCCAGAGCCAGCCCCACCAGGCCCAGTTCGGAGAATGCCCGCTCCGCCACGTCGACCGCCGCAGCGGGTACGGCACCGTTGCCGAGGGCGGTGGTCGGCGCGGCCAGCCGCGGGTCGTGCCCCCGGCCGGTGCCGTAGGCGCGCAGGCCGATCAGCCGGTACGGCGCGACGGCCTCGACGACCGCCTGGAACTGGCCCCCGTCGAGCTGGACCAGCGCGTGCGTCGGGGTGTCCTCGACCAGCGCCGGGGCTTTGCGCAGGCGCGGAGCGAGGGCGGTGAGCGTGGGCAGCAGCCGGTCCGACGGAAGCGCGCCGAGGAACCGCTCGTGGAAGTGCTCGCGCAGTTCGTCATCCGTGGGCGGGGCCCAGCCGGGCTCGTCGGCCCCGGCGAAGCGGGAGGCGATCCAGCGGAGCTGCTCTCCGGCACGGCCGCTCGGGGCGGCGTGGCTGCTCTCGACGCGCCGCTTCAGCGCGGCCCAGCTGGGCTCGCCGTGCTCGCGGGCGACGGCCAACTGCGCGTCGTGCAGCGAAGGGAACTCGCCCGCGGTGAGACGGCGCTTGGCCTCAAGCTTCAGATACCGCAGGTTAGGGCGGTCGGGCAGGGAACGGTGCTGGTCAGACATGGCAGTCCTTCCTCACGCCTGCGGGTCCGCGACATCAGGCAGGAAAGACCGGCATCGATCACACGGCCGTGCCACCGATGGGCTTGAAGCCCTTCCCGCGGACCCAGAGGCGGCCGGAACCACCAGGACCTACGGTACCTCGCGCGTCAACAACCGTTCGCCCGATCGTTGGGATTCAACAGGTCCCCAGTTGACGCTGAGTGACCGCCTCTGAGCCGCGGAAGCCGGGCGGACAGCCCTTACTTTGACCGGATTTCTCTTACCCCGGAGGCGGCATGACGCTGCGTCCACGCGCAATTCGTGGCCCTCCGGCGAGTTGCGAATGGTCAGCACACGCTCCATAAGATGCGCACCCAGGCAAGACATGCGCTGACGGTGGGAGCGTGCACTGTGGGAACCGGTTACCAGGTCGACGTGAGTTCGCTTGAGCAGACGGTGGCAAAACTGCGGTCCGTCGCAGCCGAGTTGGCGCACAGTCAGGGCAGCGCCGCATACGACACCACCATCGGTGCGGGCGTCCTCGGTAAGAACTTCGCCGCGGCGGACGGGCTGCTGTCGACGCACGACTCGATGCAGTCCTGGATCGCCTCGATGATCAGCAAGCTGCAGGGCTTCATCGACGACTACGGCGGTCAGACCGGGCAGGCAGCGGCCAACTACACCCGGCAGGAAGCCCAGACCAAGCAGGACCTGTACAGCAACAGCTGACCGACCGAGGGCGAGCGGGAGAGACGATGTCGGCAGCGACCGGGGGTGGCGGCGGTGCTCCTCAGCCCGGCACCGGCTCTGGCGCCGACTTCGCCGGCGACGGCGCGGGCGGGCTGGTAGGGCTGCGCGCGATGATCGCCGACGCCGACCCCGGGAGCCTGGACACGGTCTCGGCCCGCTGGACCGCGATCCAGCAGGCACTGGTTGCTGCGCAGGCGGATCTCCGGACGCATACCGGCGCCGCCCTTCAGCACTGGGAAGGCGCAGCGGCCGACGGCTTCGCCAGCAGGGCCTCGCAGCTCGCCGAGGCACTGGGCAACGGCGCGGAGTACGCGTCCAACGCAGGCACGGGTGTCTCGGCAGCGGCGGAGGCGCTGCGGCTGGCAAAGCAGACGATGCCCAAGGTCCCGAGCCAGTGGGACCGCTTCACCCGAGCCCTCACCAGCGAGCGCAACGGCCAAGCCTTCGACCAGGACCTGAGCGCAGGCATGACCCGAGAACAGGCCATCAAACAGGACGGCGGCCAACTCTCCCTCATGGAAGAACGCCACCAACAAGCAGTCGCAGTAATGGAACGCCTGGAGTCCTCATACAACGCCGCAGCACAGATGATCGGCGAGCCGCCGGGCGACGCCTTCGGCGGTCATGACGTGTATCCGTCGCCACCGCCGACGATCAGGCGTAGCTCGGTGACCAGCAAATCCGCTTCTACTGTGGCTGACCCTGGGGCAGGCGGTGGTGCCCGTCAGGTTGAAGGGGGCGGGACCGCGGAGAGCCGTTCGAAACAAGTCCTCGACCCGGCACGTTCCGGATCGGTTGAAATGGGCGGTGACAGTAGATCAGGTTATGGCATTTCGGGCGGTGAACACCCCCCACGCTTGCCTGACCTGGGAACGACCGTCCAAGGGACTACTCCCGAAGTCAGTGGCGTCGCAGAGACCGCTGAGTTGAGGGACGGCGGTACGACAGGTGCGGACGCTGTCCGGGAGACCGGTGGCAGAGCCGGGATCGAAGGTATCAGCGGCGGCAATGCCGGTATTTGGGATTCCGCGCCGATCAGCAGTGGTGCTACGCGAGGGCACTCCCGCAATGAAGGAGAGGGTTGGTACACAGTGTCTGATAATCCCTCCTCTGAGAGAGGAAGACCGATTGGTGCAGGGGGGTCAGGGCGGCAGGAGTCTGAAGAGGGCTTCATCGAGGAGCTATCGGGCACGAAAGGTGGTGGTGTAGCAGGTGAGACTGTGAAGCAAGGGGGGCCGGCCATGATTGGCGGTCTCGGTCTTGGGACTGGAAGTAAGGGGAAAAAGTGCAAGCGCCGTGCTCGTGCTCGCTATCTGGTCGAGGACGAGGAGGCGTGGATCGCTGATGGGCATGCCAATCCGCCGGTCATCAGTTAAGTGTGATCGGCGTGTGGCGTCCGTTGCAACGGATTATGCGATGGATAATCTGGCTATGAGGGAATGGAGAGCTGGCGTGAGGCGCGTATTTTTCCTTTTGTGCGCTTTTGCTGTTTCGGGAGTTTTGATGTTCACCACCTTTGTAGCGGCGCATGCCGATGCGACGCGTGACAAACAATGGACATTGCAGGTGTTCAAAGCGCAGCAGAGAATCTGGCCGCTTTCAATCGGCAAAGGTGTAGTGGTCGCGGTCATCGACTCGGGTGTTCGAGCCACCCATGTTGATCTTGATGGGCAAGTGCTTGTGGGTAAGAACTTTGCAACTGGCGGAAATGGGCAGCATGATATCTCCACCGATGGACATGGAACTGGTGTTGCGAGTCTGATTGCTGCTCACGGCCATGGCCCGGGTGGCACTGAGGGGATCATCGGCCTTGCTCCAGGAGTCAAGATTCTTCCGCTCGCAGTCGACAGCGAATCGAACAGTGGGTCGCAGCAGGTTGCCGATGCGATCCGATACGCAGTGGATCAAGGTGCTGCTGTAATCAACGTTTCTCTAGGTGGGCCTGGAAAAAGTACAACCGAGGAATCGGCGGTTGCCTATGCTGAATCGAGGGATGTGATCTTGGTGGCTGCTTCCGGGAATGATGGGGTTCAAGTCGATAACTACCCAGCATCCTTCCCCGGTGTCATTTCTGTAGGTGGGGCTGATCAGAACGGCACCATCTGGGGCGGATCGGACTTCGGCTCGCATCTAGTTCTCGTTGCACCGGCCACGGGAATCGTCAGTGACAACATGGGATCTGATACCCAGTACGGGATCGGCGATGGCACGAGTTATGCCGCTGCCTACGTTTCGGCTGCTGCCGCGCTGGTTCGGGCTAAGTTTCCGGAGCTTACTGCTGGGCAGGTGGTCAATCGGCTGATTAAGACTGCTGTCGATCCCAATGCCAAGCCTGGGCAGACGACGCCTGATCTGCACTACGGGTACGGCGTGTTGCGGCCTGATGCTGCGTTGAATACCACGCTTGCGGCTGGCCCGGCTGCCGGGCCTTTGCCGCAGACTGTTGATCCGCTTGCGGGTGGTGGCGGCGCGGCCACTGCTGCTGCCGTCGGCGGGAAGGGTGCGGGTGCGGTTGCCGCTACGCCGGGTGGGGCGTCGGGTGGCCTCGGGGTCGGGGCGTTCGCGGGCATCGCGGCCGTGGCGGTCCTCGCCGTTGTCGGGGCGCTTGTCGCCTTCCTGCGGCGTCGGCGTCGGCAAGCGCCGTCCTGACCGGCTGAGCTACCGCTGCCTGCCTGCGGCCCCGACGCCCTGCCAGTCCAGGATCAGCTGCTGCCTCCGCGGGAGCTTGGCGACGATCAGGTCATACGAGTCCTCGATCATCTCCCGCACCAGCGGCTCCGGTACGGAGCCGTCCAGGGTTACCGTGTTCCAGTGGCGCTTGTTGAGGTGCCACCCGCCCACGATTGCCGGGTGCGCCTCGCGCAGTTGCAGGGCGAGGTCGGGGTCGCATTTGAGGCTGACCTTCAGCGGCTGTCCGTCCAGCGCGGTCAGTGCGAAGACCTTTCCGCCGACCTTGAAGACCGAGGTCTCCGGGCCGAACGGAAAGGTCTCCTCCGCGCCGTTGAGTTCCAGGCAGGCGGCTTTGAGGGTGTCGGGCGTCATGCGGTCCAGTCTCCCGCAGTCCTCCCTCGATCCTCGCCATCGCCTGCCACCGCCCGCCACCGCTCGCGGCCCCGTGACGCTCGCGGTCCCCGTGACCCCTCGCCGCCCCGAGCGGCCCCCGCGGCTACGCCGAGGCGATTGCCGGGTCGGTGCTGCTCTCCCTGCCGGTCTCCACGTGACCGGCCGCCCGTCGGGCGAACGCCGGGTCGTGGTCGGACACGACCGTGAGGTCGTACCAGCCGTCGGTGCCGTGCAGGTGCGCCGTGTGGGTGACCCGCGCCCCGGGGCGCAGCTGGTGGCTGGTGGCCCGGCCACCGTAGCCGTCCTGGATGTCGAGGTGGACGGTGTTGTCGCCGTGGTTGACCAGATCGAGGTGAACCAGGTCAGCCCCGCCGTCGTGACGTACCGTCACCTCCGCCCCAGTCGTCCCGACCCTGCCCCGGTACTGCCGGAGGAAGCCGTTCGGCCCGTGCACGGTGAAGTCGTAGCCGCCGCCGGAGGCGTCCGCGTCGACTGCCCACGATCCGGTCAGCCGCGCTCCCGCCCCGACCGTGTACGTCCACGGGCCGCCCGGGTGGGTCGTGGAGGTGACCAGGAAGTTCGCCCCGACCCGCCCCCGCGCGGCGAAGTCGACGGTCAGCCTTCCGTCGGCCGGGCTGGTGCGGGCGTCCGCCGCGAGGTCGTACGGCAGGGCGCGGGCCGGGCGTCGGCCGCGCTCCTGCCGGGGCAGCGCCGGGTGCGCGGGCAGGGTCGGCACGTAGTCCGGGTGCCGGTCCCGGTCCGGCGGGGCGTAGGAGTCGGTCGCGGGCAGCGCCGGGACCTTGGCGTCCCGGTGCGAGAAGTCGAACGCCGAGGTCAGGTCGCCGCAGATGGCCCGCCGCCAGGGCGAGATATTGGGCTCGCGCACCCCGAACCGCCGCTCGATGAAGCGGATGATGGAGGTGTGGTCGAACAGCTCCGAGCAGGCGTAGCCGCCCTTGCTCCACGGCGACACCACCAGCATCGGCACCCGCTGCCCCAGCCCGTAGGGCCCTGCGGCGAGACCGGTGGACGCGGGAGGGTCGAGCAGTTCGCCGCCGGTGTCCACGGTCGACCCGCCCTGCGCGGCGGACCCGGCCGGAAAGGCGGGGACGACATGGTCGAAGAAGCCGTCGTTCTCGTCGTAGGTGATGAACAACGCGGTCTTCGACCACACCCCGGGATTGGCGGTGAGCGCGTCCAGCACCTGGGCGATGTACCAGGCGCCGTAGTTCACCGGCCAGTTGGGGTGCTCGGTGAAGGCCTCGGGGGCGACGATCCAGGAGACCTGCGGCAGCCTGCCCGCCGTGACGTCGGCCTTCAGCAGGTCGAAGTAGCCGTCGCCGTTCTTGTTGTCGGTGCCGGTGCGGGCCTTCTCGTAGAGGGCGTCACCGGGTTGCGCGTTGCGGTAGTTGTCGAAGTAGAGCAGCGAGTTGTCGCCGTAGTTGCCGATGTAGGCGTCGTCGGTCCAGCCCCAGGAGCCGTCGGCGTCCAGGCCGTCGCCGACGTCCTGGTAGATCTTCCAGCTGACTTTCGCCTGCTCCAGCCGCTCCGGGTAGGTGGTCCAGTCGTAGCCGGCCTCGGCGTTGGTGACCACCGGACCGCCGCCCTTGCCGTCGTTGCCGGTGTAGCCGGTCCACATGTAGTAGCGGTTGGGGTCGGTCGGCCCGATCAGCGAGCAGTGGTACGCGTCGCAGACGGTGAACGCGTCAGCAAGGGCGTAGTGGAACGGGATGTCGTCACGGGTCAGGTAGGCCATGGTGCTCGCGGTCTTCGCGGGCACCCACTGGTCGTATCTGCCCTGGTTCCAGGCCTGGTGGCCGCCGTTCCAGTCGTGGTTCAGGTCCTCCAGGAACTGCAGCCCGAGGTTCCTGGCGTCCGGGTGGAACGGCAGCACGTCCTTGGCGCCGGCGCCGTCCTTGCCGCCGTCCGACTGGTACCAGACGGCCTTGCCGTTGGGCAGGGTGACCGGGTGCGGGTCCCCGAAGCCGCGGACCCCGCGCAGGCTGCCGAAGTAGTGGTCGAACGACCGGTTCTCCTGCATCAGTACGACGATGTGCTCGACGTCCGCGAGAGTGCCGGTCCTGCGGTCGGCCGGGATCGACGCGGCGCGGGCGATGCTGGTCGACATGGCGCTGGCGGCGGCGGTGCCGCCGGCGAGCTGGATGAACCTGCGGCGGTTGATATCGCTCATGACAGGTGTGGCTCCTGGGGCTCTCGTCCGCGACTGAGGGAGGATGGACGGACGGCGGACGGAACAGTGTCACCGCGCGGGGTGGACTCACCCACGACCGAGGCACGGCGCGGAGGGGAACGCTCCGCGAACCTTGCCCGTAACCTTCCAGGACTCCCAGAATCTTCCGCAATCTTCCGCAATCTTCCGCAATCTTCCAAGACACTCCAAGACCTTCCAAGGCCCTCCAAGACCTAGAGGAGCGATCACGCTGTGCACCGACTGCTGCCCCGCGCCCTGAGCCGTGCCCTCCTCCGCGGCTGCAACGTCGTCTACCGCGCCACCGGCGGCCTGCTCGGGGCGAGTTGGTTCGGACAGCCGATCCTGCTGCTCACCACCCGCGGCCGGAGGACCGGGCGGCTGCGGGTGAACGGGCTGGTCTTCCTGCGCGACGCCGACCGCTATGTGGTGGTCGCCTCGGACAACGGAGCCCGGCGCAACCCCGGCTGGTACTACAACCTGCTCGCCTCCGGCGGCGGCACCGTCCGCTACCGCCGCGAGGTCTTCGCGGTCACCGCCGCCGAGGCCGAGGGCGCCGAGCGGGCGCGGCTCTGGCCGCTGCTGCTCCAGGTCTACGGCGGCTACGACCGGCACCAGGCCCTGGCCGAGCGAGCCGGACGGGCCGGACGGGCCGGGCGGCGGCTGCCGGTGATGGTGCTGACCCCGGTGTCAGTGCCGCGTGCGAGCATGCCGGGATGACGTTCGATCATGATGCCGTCGCCGACTACTGGGACGCCGCCGCGCCCGCATTCGACCGGGAGCCGGACCACGGCCTGCTGGCCGAGCGGACCAGGGCGGCCTGGGCCGGGTTGCTGGCCCGCTGCATCCCGGCCGTGCCACCGCGGCGGATTCTGGACGTCGGCTGCGGGACCGGCTCGCTGGCGCTGGAACTGGCCCGGCGGGGCCACCAGGTGACCGGGGTGGACCTGGCGCCCGCGATGCTGGCCAGGGCCGGGGCGAAGCTGGCCGCCGCCGGACTGTCGGCCGAGTTCCTGCTCGGCGACGCTGCGGACCCGCCGACCGGCGGCCGGAGCTACGACGTCGTCCTGGCGCGGCACCTGCTGTGGACGCTGCCGTCGCCCGAGGACGCGCTGCGCGCCTGGCTGGGACGGCTCGCTCCGGGCGGTCGGCTGGTCTCCTGGTCGAGGGCCGTTGGGGGACGGTGGGGCAGACGGCCGCCCCGTACGTCCCGGGCGCGGAGCAGTTGCCGTGGGGCGGCGGGGTCGGGGCGGAGCACCTGGCCGGGGTGCTCCGCCCGCTGGTCGCCGCGGTGCGGGTCGAGGATCTCAGCGGCGACGCCGACCTGTGGGGCCGTCAGGTCCACGACGAGCGCTACGCGCTGGTCGCGCAGACGGCCGAGACCGAGAGCGAGACCGGGGCTGAGGTCAAGACCGAACCCGAGGCCAAGACCGTGTCCGGGACCGACTCCGAGTCCGGCTGACCGCCGCGACCCCGGCGGTGGTCAGGGCGGCGGTCAGGGCAGCAGGCCGTCCAGGAAGGCGTTGCTGTAGATCCGGTTGGGGTCGTAGCGGTCCAGGATGGACAGAGCCGTGTCCCAGTTGCTGCCCGACGCCTGCCCGGCCCGGTACGCGGCCGGGATGGTGCTGCCGAGGATGGTCGGGTCGGCCCAGGCCGCGGTGCCGGAGTAGGCCCAGCCCTTGGACCACTCGGGACGCACCGCCGCGTAGCTGCCGGTGTAGTTGCCGAGCACCCACTGCTCGGTCTCCCGGTAGAACTGCTGCGACTGCGGCGTCCCGGGGATGGTGAGCAGGTCCATCCACACCGCGGTGTCCCAGGCGGGCTGGTCCGGGCGCGGGCGCAGCGCGCTGAGCAGCGGTTGCACCGCGCCGGTCACGCCGCTGTCAGCGGCGTTGTCGAGGCCGGTGACCCGGACCTCCCACGGCCCGTTCATCGGGTACTGGCCGCGCGCCTTGTAGGTGTTGAGCGCCCCGTTGAGGTAGGTGTAGAACTCGCTGACCACGCGCTGCAGGTCGGCGCGGGCGCAGAGGATCGCATAGCCGTTGGCGGTGACCTTCAGCGTGGTCGGCTTGACGTAGAGCTGGGTGTTCTTGGCCCAGCCCCAGATGTCCCAGGTGCCGGTGACGATCAGCCCGGAGCCGACGATGCTCATCTCCAGGTTCTCGAAGGTCGGGGTGACCGACACGTTCCCGCCGACGATCTCGGCGATCAGCGTGGACTCGTCCTGGCTGACCGAGTCGGCGAAGCTGAACGGGAAGGGGCTGTCCACCTCCTTGGAGAACAGCGGCTTCTTCGGGCTGACCGTCCAGACCTTGAGCCAGGGCACGGTGGTGAAGGGGAACCAGATCGTCTCCACCCGCCCGGTCTGGTTGACCAGCGAGGCGAAGGAGTTGGACCCGGCCGAGGCCGGCGGTGCGAACAGGGTGCCGACGTTGGTGGTG
The DNA here is from genome assembly GCF_042510955.1 of Streptacidiphilus cavernicola. Classification (NCBI taxonomy): domain Bacteria; kingdom Bacillati; phylum Actinomycetota; class Actinomycetes; order Kitasatosporales; family Streptomycetaceae; genus Streptacidiphilus; species Streptacidiphilus cavernicola. Next base: position 73,727 of record NZ_JBHFAB010000019.1, on the reverse strand, counting down.
TAGGTGCTCTGGCAGCGGACCCGCGAGTTGGCGCCCACCCGCAGCGTCGCCTCGGTGACGAAGGCCCGGCCGACGTGCACCAGGAAGGCTCCGATGTCGGGGTCGTTGCGCTGGAAGGTCTTCAGCACATACGCGCCGGCTCCCGCGTCCCAGACCACGGCGGTGAGCGAGGTGACCAGGTTGCTGACCGAGCCGAAGGTGTGCCCGGCGGTGCGGCTCTCGCCGCTGGCCGGGACGGAGGTGCCGTGGCCGTCGATGGCGAGGACGCCGCCGAGGGTGAGGTCGCCCGGGGCCGGGGTGTTGGTCAGCCCGTATCCGGCGTTCTCCAGCGAGGTGAGCAGGTTGAGCATGGTGATGCCGGCCTGCGCGGTGACGGTGGGGGCGCTGCCGCTGTTCACGGTGACGGCGGTGAGGTGCTGGGTGGTGTCGACCATGAGGATGTTGCCGCTGGCTCCGCTGGGCTCCAGCAGTGGTGACCAGCCGTGGCCCATGCCGCGCGGACGGAGCTTCCAGCCCTGGGAGTTGGCCCAGTTGGCGAGGGTGACCACGTCGGTGGGGGAGGACGGGGCACAGGTCCAGGTCGGGCTGACGACGATCTCGCCGGACCAGTTGGACCAGGCCTGCTGGTAGACGCTGATCCCGCTCGGGAAGGCGGGTGGGGCGGGCGTGTCCGCCTCGGCGGGGGTGACCCGGAACGCGGGCGTCCAGGTCAGGGCGCTGACGGCGGCGGTGGCCCCGGCCGCGCCGAGGAAGGTGCGACGGGAGAGGTTGGATGATCCCATGGATGTCCTCCACAGAGAGGTGGGCATGCGCGACCGGGTGGGGGCGGGCATGGCGGTGCCCTGGCCGCGGGCCCGTGGGGGACGGGGGCGGGGCCGGGTGAAGGTGACAGTGGAGCCGGGTACAGGGGCGCGGGCCTGTACTGGGTACGGCGGAGCGGGGCCGCGTCGTGGCGCGCTGCTGGGCCGTGGTGGCTGCTGGAGCCGTGGTGGACAGAGAATCCAACCGGCACCGTGAGAAGTCAATGACGGTGCGTCAGATAATGAATGACGACACGTCAGCTATGGTGAAATAAGCCGGAGTTGAGCAAACATACGGGCCGTCGGCGACGCGCTCAGCCCGCGCGGAAGGTCGACGAGACGACCTGGAAGTACCGGATCGCCTGTTCGGCGCCGGTGGTCGGCGCGGAGACCCAGAAGTCGTAGGTCGCGCCGCCCTCGGTCCAGCTCTGGTCCTCGACCGTGCGCGCGCCGAAGCCGTCGGAGTAGCCGTCCCAGGTCCACACCATCAGCGCGGCGTCGCTGGTGCTGTGGAAGACGGTGGCCTGCACCGAGTCGTTCCTGAAGCCGGGGTAGACCTTTGCGCCGGCGCTGTCCTGCCCCTTGAGGGTGGCGAGCACGCCGTCGGGCGACACGCCCGGCGACGGGTGCACCCCGATCCGGAACCTGCCGTCGGGCGAGATGTAGAAGACCTGCCCGGCGCTGTTGGTGGTGCGCGGCCAGCCGGTGGGGGCCGCGAGCCAGAACCCGGCCGGGTCGCGGTGAAGGGTGTAGCCCGCGGGGACCGGGTCGTCGGCGAGGGCGGTCGGCCGGACCGAAGGCGTTCCGGTGGGCGCGGCGGAGGTGGTGGCGGAAGCGGAAGAGGAGGCTGCGGGGGAGGCCGGCGGATGGGTCGAGGCCCCGGCCACCGTGCCGCGGCCGGGGTCGGAGCCGGGCCCGGAGTCGGGCCCGAGGAGCAGCACCCCGCCTGCCGCGAGCGCCGCCGCGACGACGACCACGGCCAGCAGGACGAGGGCCGTCCGACCCCGCCCGCGTTCTGGAGCCCCGTCCGGCCCGGACTCTGACCAGACGTCAGACCCGGATGCGGGCTCGGACCCGGACGCAGATCCGGACGCAGATCCGGACCGGGGTGCGACGGAAGGGTCCGCTCCGGGCCTCGGCGCCACCCGGCCGTGCCCCGGCTCCGCCGACCTGCCGACTGCCCCCTCCGGGTCCGCCAGCGTCCCGCCACGGTCCTGCGAAGCTACCTGCCGATCCCGATCCCGATCCCGATCCTGATCCCGATCGCGTTCCCGGCGAGGTGCCTGCACCGTCTCCGCTGTCGCCGCCGACCGTTCCGGCTGCCCGTCCAGATAGTCCGTCAGCAGCCAGGACGCCTCCACCGCGGTCAGCCTCCCGGCCGGATCCCGCTGCAGCAGCCCGCGGATCACCGGAGCCAGCGGCTCCGCCCGCGCCGGGAGCGTGATGTCCTCGTAGAGCACCGCGTACAGGACGCCCGACATCGAGTCGCGGCGGAACGGCGAACGCCCGTCCAGCGCCGCGCACAGCAGCACGCCGACCGACCACAGGTCGGCCTCGGGACCGGCCGTACCGCCCTCGGTCCGTTCGGGGGCGGTGAACTCGGGGGAGCCGAGGAAGGCCCCCTGTTCGGTGAGGGTGGTGCTGCCGTCCAGCCGGGCGATGCCGAAGTCGGTCAGCACGATCCGGCCGCTGCCCCGCTCCAGCAGCACGTTGTCCGGCTTGACGTCGCGGTGCAGCACGCCGCGCGCGTGCGCGGCCTCCAGCGCCGCCAGTACGGCCAGGCCGATCGCCGCCGCCTCGCGCGGCGGCAGGGGGCCCTCGGCCGCCAGTACGCTGCCCAGGGTGGCGCCGTCCACCAGCTCCATCACGATCCAGGGGCGGCCGTCCTGCTCCACCACGTCGTGGATGCCGACCACCGAGGGGTGCCGGACCTGCGCGACGGCGCGGGCCTCGCGCAGGGTGCGCTCGCGCTGCTGCTCGCGCTCCGCCGCGGAGTGCTCGCCGCGCAGGTGCACCTCCTTCACCGCGACCTGACGGTTCAGCAGTTCGTCCTCGGCCCGCCACACCGTGCCCATGCCGCCGCGGCCCAGTCGCGTCAGCAGGCGGTAGCGACCGGCGACCAGCCGGTCGCTACCTTCCCCGTTCCCCATACTCATGGCGGACATCATCCCGCATCGGCTGCGGGGCCCTTGCCGGTCCGGGCTACCCGACGACGGTCCAGACGAACGAGGCCGTGTCGGAGTCACCGGCGCTGTCAACGGCGGTGACAGCGACCGTGCTGGTGCCGGGGGTGCTCGCGGTGCCGGAGATGACCCCGGTCGGGCTGATCGACAGCCCGGCCGGAAGCCCGGTGGCGGTGAAGCTGACGCCGGTTCCGTCGGCGGTGACGGTCAGCGTCGCGGGCGCGTGGGCCCGGCTGCTCATCCCGTGCGGGTTGTCGACGACCACCGCAGCGGCACCCGCACCGGCACCGCCACTGCCGCCCGCGGACCCGACCAGCGCCGGGCTGATCGCGCTGCCGAGGGTGAACGAACCGGTCAGCGGCAGGCTCCGGGACGAGTCGCCGACCAGCACTTGGTACGCGCCGCTCGCCGCGGTCCACCCGTTGCTCGACGTGTTCCAGTACGCCAGGTCGTGCGCGGTGAGCGCGAAGCTGACCTGCTGGCTGGCCCCCGGTTGCAGGTCCACCCGCTGGAAGCCCTTGAGCTGCTTGGCGGGCTCCCCGGTCGAGGCCGGGTCGCCCAGGTAGAGCTGGGCGACCTCGGCGCCCTCCCGGCTGCCGGTGTTGGTGACGGTGGCCTTGACCGTGACGTTCCCGGCCGCGTCCGGGGTCCCGACCTGCAGCCCGGAGAAGCCGAAGCTGGTGTAGGAGAGGCCGAAGCCGAAGGGGAACAGCGGCGTCTTGTTCTTGGCGTCGTACCAGCGGTAGCCGACGTCCAGGCCCTCCGAGTACTGGACCGTGCCGCCGCTGCCGGGCCACTGGGCGGTGGTGCTGGCCGGGACGTCCGCCAGGCTGGCCGGGAAGGTGATCGGCAGCTTGCCGGAGAAGTCGGCGTCGCCGAAGACCAGCTGCGCCAGCGCGGTGCCGACGCCCTGTCCGGCGTACCAGTTCTCCATCACCGCGGAGACCTGGCCCAGCCACGGCATGGTGACCGCGGAACCGGTGTTCAGCACCACGATCGTCTTCGGGTTGGCCGCGGCGACCTGGGTGATCAGGCTGTTCAGGTTGCCCGGCAGGTCGATGCTGCCGATGTCGCTGCCCTCGCTCTCGCCGTAGCTCGCGAAGACGATCGCCACGTCCGAGGACTTGGCCAGGGCGGCGGCGGTGGTGGCGTTGCTGCCGTCGTTGTACTGGACGTTCACCCCGCTGCCGGCCCGGTTCTGGATGCCGGTCAGCGGTGTCACCGTGCCGGAGCTGGTGACCCCCGCGCTGCCGCCGCCGACGCTCATCACGCCGGTGCCGGCGTCGCTGCCGATGACGGCGATGGAGTGGGTGGTCGTGGTGGACAGCGGCAGCACCCCGGAGTTCTTCAGCAGCACCGTGCCCTGCTGCGCCACCTGGGTGCCGGTGGCCTGGTGCGCCGCGCTGGTGACGGTCGCTCCGATCGAACCGCTGGGAGCCCTGTCGAACAGGCCGAACGCGAACATCTGCGTGAGGATCCGGCTGACCATGGTGTTCAGCGTGGTCTGGCTGACCGTCCCGGCGTTGAGCGCGCTGGTGAGCGAGGCGCCGAAGTAGTCGCTGCCGGGCATCTCCATGGTCATCCCGGCGTTGGCGGAGTCCGCGGTGGCGTGGGTGGCGCCCCAGTCGGAGGTGACGAAGCCGCCGAAGCCCGCCTGCTGGTAGAGCGCGGTGTTCAGCAGATAGGGGTTCTGGCAGGCGTAAACGCCGTTGACACTGCTGTAGGCGCACATCACCGACGCCGCCGCGCCCTTGCTGACCGCGGCCTGGAAGCCGGGCAGGTAGATCTCCTGGAGCGTGCGGGTGTCGATCACCGCGTTGTCGGCCGGGGTGTTGCGGTTGGTCTCCTGGTTGTAGACGGCGACATGCTTGGCCTGCGCCATCACGCCCTGGCTCTGGATGCCCTGGATGTCGGCGGTGGCCATCTGCGCGGTCAGGTAGGGGTCCTCGCTGAAGGTCTCGAAGGCCCGGCCCCAGCGCGGGTCGCGGTCGATGTTGAGGGTCGGGCCGAGGCCCACGGTGACGCCCTTCCCGGCGAACTCGTTCCCGGCGACCGTGCCGTACTGCTTCTCCAGCGAGGTGTCCCAGGTGGCCGCGGCGGCGACCGGGGCGGGCAACTGGGTGACGCCGGTGAAGCCGTCGCCGACGCCCTCGGGGCCGTCGTGCAGGCCCATCGCCGGGATGCAGAGCGCGGGGATGGCGTTGACGTCGCCGACGTAGGGGGAGGTGCTGCCGCTGCCGTGCAGCAGCGACACCTTCTGAGCCTGCGTCATCTGCGCCAGCAGCTGGGCGACCCGGGTGGCGACCGGCGCGGTGGAGCCGACCCAGGGGCAGCCGGCCGGGGGCGAGGTGGTCACGCCGGGGGAGAACACGGCCAGCGTCCACAGCGAGTAGCCGTAGGCGGTGCCCCGCTGGGTCCCGTACATCCGCAGGTAGCGGCCGGTACCGTTGACGGTGAGGTTCTCGGTGCCGCCGGCGCCGGTGGTGGTGCTGTAGATCGTGGTCCAGGTGCTGCCGTCGGTGGAGGTCTGGATCTGGTAGGCCTTGCCGTAGGCCGCCTCCCAGGCGAGTTGGACGCCGCAGACCGCCTGGCTGGAGCCGAGGTCGACCTCCAGCCACTGCGGGTCGCTGAAGGCGGAGGACCAGCGGGTCCCGCCGTCGCCGTCCACGGCGGCCGACGCCGGGGTGGAGTCCTTCTCGGTGGACGAGGCGGTGGCCGTCCTGCCCTGCGCGATGTCGGCGTTGCCGCAGGTGGTGGGGGCGCTGCCGCCGCCGTAGACCTGGAACTCCCAGAGCGAGTAGCCGTAGCCGGTGGTGCGCTGGGTCCCGTACATCCGGACGTAGCGGCCGGTGCCGGTGACGTTGAGCGTCTCGGTGCCGCCCGCGCCGGTGGTGGTGGAGTAGATCGGCGTCCAGGTGGTGCCGTCGGTGGAGGTCTGGATCTGGTAGGCCTTGCTGGCCGCGGTCTCCCAGTTCAGCACGACCTGGCTGATGCTCTGGCTGGAGCCGAGGTCGACCTCCAGCCACTGCGGGTCGCTGAAGGCGGAGGACCAGCGGGTCCCGGTGTTGCCGTCCACGGCCGCGGAGGCGGGGGTGCCCGCGTTCTCGGTGGACGAGGCGGTGGCGGGCTTGCCCTGGGAGAGCAGCACGGCTCCGGTCGCGGCAGCGGCCCCGCGCGGGGCGACCAGCAGCGCGGCGAGCAGCAGCACTCCCAGCAGCGCGGCGAGCGCCCGCCAGGGGCGGCCGGTTCCGACGTGCACGGAGGCGGGGTGGCGTAGGTGCGTCATCGAGACTGCCCTTCCCTGACGGGTAATCAACTCATGTGTGGATCAGGACCGTTCTCTTGCAGTCGGGGGGACGGTGCCGCCGCGCGCGAGCGGGGTGGATGCGGCGCGGCGGCCCCGTCGGTTCGGGTTCACCATTCTGTGCGGACCCGTTCGCGGCGGTCCACCTGGATACGTCCGGCTGAGTGCCCGGGGCGAGTCCGACTGAGAGCGCTCTCTCAGATTCCACGACGGTTGCGCATCTGTTAACGCCATGTCAAGAAGATGGACCGGTTCCGCAACCCGCCCGGCCGTGCCTGCCGTGCCTGCTGTGTCCGGGGCGCGCGCAGCGCTATCGTCGGCACACGGCGCGTCGGAGCGCCCCCGGTCCGCGGGAAGGGCTCAGCCCATCCGGGCGGAACCCGGTGCGTACGATCCCCGCACTCCTTTCGGCCTGACCATGCGGACAGCAGGCATGACGAGAGGAGTCCGCTGTGCCGGACCGTCCTGCCCCCCGTCGGGCCGCCCTGCCCGAGAACGCCGACCTGGGCCACCTGCGCGGCCAGGCCCGCACCCTGCAACGCGGTGTCCGCCGCGGCGACCCGGCCGCGCTGCGCCGGATCCGGGCCCAGGGCCTGGCCGCCGGGTCGGGCGGAACGGGCGCCGCCGTCCCGCTCGATGCCTTTCCGCTCAGCGCCGCCCAGCTCGCCGTCGCCCGGGAGTACGGCTTCGCGAGCTGGCCGCGGCTGAAGCACCATCTCGACACCGTCGCCCGCTACCGCTGGGATCCGGCCGCCACGGCCGACCCCGAGCCGGACGAGACCTCGGCCGACCGCTTCTGCCGCCTCGCCTGCCTCGGCTACACGCCCGCGGACGGCCCGGACCGCTGGGCCCGCGCCGCCGCGCTGCTCGCCGACGAACCGGGGTTGGTGAACGCTCACTCCGGGGCCGCGGCAGCCGCCGCGGACGTGGCCGCGCTGCGCCGACACCTCGCCGCCGACCCGTCCGCGGCCGTGCGGCACAGCGGTCCGTACGGCTGGTCCCCCCTGTTCCACCTGGTCTACTCGCGCCTGAACGCGCCGTCAGGAGACGCGCCGGCCGCCGCCCGGCTGCTGCTGGAGGCCGGGGCCGATCCGCACGAGGGCTACCTCTGGCACGGGCTGCCGAGCCCGTTCACCCTGCTCACCGGCGCCTTCGGCGAGGGGGAACAGGGGCCGGAGCGCCAGCCGCGCCACCCGGACGCGCTCGCGCTGGCCCGGCTGCTGCTCGACGCGGGCGCGGACCCGGCCGACAGCCAGGCCCTCTACAACCGGATGTTCGGCTCGGACGACGACCACCTCGTCCTGTTGTTCGCCCATGGCCTGGCCGAGAGCGACGGCGGGGTCTGGAAGTCCCGTCTCGGCGACGCCCTGGCCACCCCGGGGGAGATGCTGCGCGGCCAACTCGGCTGGGCCGTCGACCACCGGATGCCGGAGCGGGTCCGGCTGCTGGCCGCGCACGGCGTCGATCTGCGGACGCCGCTGGACGGCAGCACCGGCAGCACCGGAGGCACCTTCGCCGAACGCGCCCAGCGCAACGGCGATCCGGAGCTGGTCGCCCTGTTGGTGGCCCACGGAGCCGATGCCCCCGTGCCGACCCCGGCCGAGGCCCTGCTCGGTGCGGCCCTGGCTGGGGACGGGGCGGCCGTCACCGCGCTGCGCGCCGCGCACCCGGAGGCCGCAGGTGAGGCGCGGGCGGCCCGTCCGTCGGCGATGGTCTGGGCGGCGGCCCAGGGTCCGGCGCAGGGACGGGCTCAAGGATCGCCCCAGGGGCGGGCGGAGGTGCTGGGGCTGCTGGCCGGTCTGGGCTTCGACGTCAATGCGCTGGGTCGCGGCGACATCCCCTCCGACCAGCCCTGGGAGACGGCGCTGCACCATGCGGCGATGGCGGGTGACGTTCCGTCGGTACGGCTGCTGCTGAGCCTCGGGGCGGACCGGACCGTCCGCGACCGCCGCTTCGACGGCACGCCCCTGGACTGGGCCCGCCACTTCGGCCAGGAGGAGACGGCGGCGGTGCTCGCGGCGGAGCCGGGGGTGACGGGCCCGCCGCCGGGGTGACGGGCCGCGGCGAGGCGGCGGTGGCGTCACAGCAGGACCGTGCAGCCCCGGTGTTCCAGGTCGCTGACCCACTCCTCGGTCCGCCGGTCCAGCTGGAGCGGGTTCCAGCGGAGGTCCAGCTTCTCCAGCAGCGGCAGGGACGCCAACTCTGCTGTGGGGAGCCGCCGCAGGCGGTTGTTGCGCAGGTCCAGCCGGGTGAGCGCGACCAGCCCGCCCGCCACCACGGGTGGCAGCTCAGCCAGTTGGTTGTTGCGCAGGTCGAGGTGGCTCAACCGGCTCAGGTCGCCCAGTGACGGCGGCAGCTCCCGCAGCTGATTGTCCATCAGCCGCAGTTCGCGGAGCTGCCGCAGGCCGCCGACGGAGTCGGGCAGATACGTCAGTTGATTGTCCATCAGATGCAGTTCCCGCAGCGCGCCGAGCCGTCCCAGGGACTCCGGCAGGACGCTGATCCGGTTGCCGTAGAGGCGCAGTTCGCGCAGTTGGGCCATGGCGCCGATGCCGGACGGCAGGGCGCTGAGCCGGTTGTCCGTCGCGCCCAGGTAGCGCAGCCGGGTGAGTCGGCCGATCCCGGTCGGCAGCGAGGTGAGCCGGTTGTCGGCGACGTAGAGGTACCGGGTCAGACCGGAGAGGTCCCCGAGGGTGTCCGGCAGTTCGGCGATGCGGTTGTGGGCCAGGTCCAGCGTGTGCAGGCGGCGCAGCGTGCCGATCTCGGCCGGGACCGCCGTCAGCAGGTTGTCGGCGAGGTTGAGGGTGTGCAGGGTCGGGGCCAGCAGGGCGATGCCGGGCGGGAGTTCGGTGATCCGGTTGCGGTAGGCGGAGAGCAGCTCCGGCCCGCCCGCGCCCTCTACGCCGTCGGTGCCGTCCGGGCTCCGGAAGAGGGACGGGTCCAGTTCGGTCAGGCCGGTGCCGTCCAGGCGTAGTTCGCGCGCTGCGGTCATCCGGCGAAGCGGTGGGTGAAGGCGTCGCGGTTGGCGGAGTGGGTTCCCCGGTCCCAGACGGCGAAGACGATCTCGTCGAAGTCGCGACGGTTGCCCAACTCGTCGCCTTCCAGGTGCTGGTGGAACGCCTCGGCCACCGCTGTCGGCTGGTTGGCGAACACTCCGCAGCCCCAGGCGCCCAGCACCAGCCTGCGGACGCCGTGCGCCGCGGCGACCGCGAGGACCCGGCCCGCGCGGCGGCGCAGTGCGGTGTCGATCGCCGGTCCCGCCGCCGGATCGCGGCGCAGCATCTGGCCCGCGTTGGGGGCCGGGCTGGTGAGGAAGGAGACCAGGTAGGGCTCGGGCAGCAGCGCCCCGTTGCCGCGGTGCACCGGCACCTGCGGGGACCAGATCACCCGGTCGCTGTAGAGCAGGTCGTCGGAGGCGCGGTGCGGCTCGTAGTAGTCGTGCTGCGTCCGGATCAGGCAGCTGTAGAGCAGCGCTTCGCGGCAGAGGTCCTCCTCCTGGGCCTTGGCGCCGCGCAGGTAGCCGCCGCCCGGGTTGCGCGCCGAGGCGAAGTTGAGCACGGCGACCTCACCGGCTCCGCTGTCGCACAGCCGCCGCGCCGCGTCGAGGGTCTTCTCCGCGGTGACCTCGATCCGCAGGGCACGGTCGGCGGGCCCGTCAGCAGGCCCGCCGGGTCCACTGGGTCCGGCAGGCGCGGCCCCGGGCGAGCGTCCCGACGGCCGCGAAAGCGCCTCCTCCGGCTGATGGCAACGGGTGCCGGTGGCGGCGGCTTTGAGCGCGGCCTCGATCGTGACCCGGCTGCCGTCAGCCGCCCAGTAGTGGCCCTCGGCGGCGATGCGCTCGTTCTCGGTCGCGATGGTGTGCAGTCTGCTGCTCATACCCGGAGACGCTAGGCCAGGCCGCGCGTCCCGGCGAGCGATATTCACACCGTCGCTGACGCGTCCGGCCCCGCGACGTCCAGGGCGGGCAGGTCCAGGGTGATCGTCCCGGCGTCCGCGTCCAGCACGGCGGGCAGGCCCAGCGGGACGGTGAGGCTGGTCGGGCCGTGGCCGAAGCCCAGTTCCCAGATCACCGGGACGCCGAGCGGGGCGAGCCGCTCCAGCATCAGACCGCGGATGCGGTCCGGTGAGGGGCGGCAGTCCTGCCAGGAGCCGAGGGCGATCCCCGCCACGCCGTCCAGCGCGCCGGAGCGCAGCAGGTGGGTGAGCAGCCGGTCCAGGGCGTAGAGCTCCTCGTCCACGTCCTCGACGACCAGGATCGCGCCCGCGAAGCCGGGCCGTGCGTGCGGTGTGCCGCGGTCGGAGGCGAGCAGGCTGAGGCAGCCGCCCGCGGTGACGCCGCGGGCCCGGCCGGGCAGCAGGCACTCCGCGGTGGGGGAGCCGAGGGTGCGCACCCGCTCCGGCTCGAACAGGGTCAGCCGCAGGTGCTCCACGGTGGCCCGGTCGGCGCCGAACACGGCGGCGGCGGCCATCGGCCCGTGCAGCGTGGCCAGCCCGAGGCGGACCGCGAGTGCCTCGTGCAGCGCCGTCACATCGCTGTAGCCGACCAGGACCTTGGGTCCGGCGGCGGCCATCGCGGTCCAGTCGAGCAGGTCGACCACCCGCTGCGCGCCGTAGCCGCCGCGGGCGCAGACCACCGCGGCGACGTCCGGGTCGAGCCAGGCGCGTTGCAGGTCGGCGGCTCGGTCACGGTCGGGTGCGGCCAGGTAGGGCAGCTCCGGGTGCCCGGCCAGGACGTGCGGCATCACCTGGACCCGCAGGCCCCAGGACCTGAGGATCTCCACGCCGTGGTCCAGCCGGTCCTGCTGCACGGCGCCGGAGGGCGCGACCACGGCGACGGTGTCCCCGGCGACGAGCCTGCGCGGACGCCGCAGCGGGGGCACCTGCGGTGCGGCGGGGGACGGTGCGGCAGGAGCTGGTGCGGCGGGGGACGGCGTAGAGGCGGGGGATGCTGCGGAGGCGGGTGGCGCGGGCGGCGTGGGCTGGGTGGACACGGCGTCAACTCCTCGTGATCAAGACGGGCCCACCGTACCCGGCTGCCGCCCGCACCGCTGCCCCCACCTCACTGAGCCCCGCGCCGGGGTCAGGCGGTGGTCCGGCGCCGGGAGCCGAGCAGGCGCTGCCACCAGTGCCGGTGTCCGGGGTGGATCCGCAGCGAGAGGTAGCGGCCGACCGGGACGTATCCGATCACGGCGCCGACGGCGGCCAGGATCAGGTCGTCCACGTCGAAGGAGCGGCCCTCGATGAAGTAGTGCTGCGTCAGCTCCAGGATCAGCACCACGAAGGTGGTGGTCAGCACCACCCGGAGCAGCCCCCTGGCCCGCGGGCTGATCAGCGGCAGCAGCAGGCCGAAGGGCACCCCGATCAGGATGTTCCCGCCGATCTGAAGCGCGGCCTCGCGTACCGAGGGCTGGTCCAGGTAGAGCCGGATCGAGGTGCCCGGATCCAGGTTGGTGTGCGCGATCCCCACCGACGCGGGGGAAGGGGTCAGCGTCAGTTTCAGCACCACCGCGGCACAGACCGTGAACGCGAGCAGCGCGACCGTGCCGACCAGCGCCCGGAGCATCCGGAGGCCCAGGGACGGACCTTGCCGTGACGGAACGTCAGCAGCCTTGCGCGGCAGCCGCTTGAGCCTCGGCTTCGGGATCGAGCGCTTCGGCGCGGGCTTCGCCGCTGCCGGCTTCGACTTCGGCTTCGTCTTCGGCTTCGGTCTCGGCTTCGCAGCCGTTGCCGCCGACGAGTCGCCGCGTCGCAGTATTCCGTTCAGCATGCTCCCTGTGCCTCCTGGCTCAGCCATGTGCGGCACCGTATGATCCGCCCCGCCCCTGGGCCCGTCTACCCAGCTCCCAGCTGCTCATCCGTGCCCGCGAACAGTGTCTTCAGCAGTGCCGACGGGTCGGTTCCGGCCGGGAGCCCGCTGACCTGTCCGTCGCCCACCTCGACCACCCGCCAGGCGCCGTCCTCGCGCAGCGCCAGGTCTGTGCTGACGAAGCGGCAGCCGAGGGCGGCGACCAGCGGGCGGACGGCCGCCAGGTCCGGGCAGGGGAGCAGTTCGGGGCTGTCGGGGTGAGGGGTCGTCAGAACCGGTCCCCCGTCCAGCCACCAGATCCGGGCCTCGCCGGTCGCGGCGGAGAAGCGCTCGAAGGCGCGCAGCACCACGCCGCCCGCGAGGGAGTCCTCCCGCACCTCGACGAAGCGGGACACCACCCGGTGGACGGCCTCGGTGTCGGCGAGGTCGGGGAGGTAGCAGGCGGTGTCCCACTCGTGCTTGCGGGACTTGACGTAGTCCTTGACGATGCCGGCCCCGGGCGGCAGGGAGCGGGCCAGCGCCGCCAGCTCCTCCCGGGTCGGAGCCTGGCCCGGCGCGCAGGCGAGCCAGCCGCTCGCGGGGGTCGCCTCCGCGAACCGGTGGTACCAGCCCGGGAGCTGATGGGCCGTCCGGTACTGCTCGGCGCTGGTCCGGAGCTGTCCGCCGCGGGCCGCGAGGGCCGTCTCCAGCTCCGCGTACGCGGCCACCGGGATCATCCAGCCCCGGTACCACAGCGGCCCGAGATCCTTCGGCACCCGGCGGACGGCCTCGGCGGCGTCGCCCGCGAGCAGCGCGTCGTGGTCGAGCAGGGCGACCGCCGCGCCGAGGTCGCGGGCGGCCGTGGCGTGGTCGGCGAAGTGCGGGTCGCAGCGGGCGGGCCGCAGCGGGTCGCAGCAGAGCAGCAGCGAGGCGCTGACGGTGGGGGAGGCAGCGGCAGAGGCGGCGGCAGAGGCGGTCACCCCGTCACGGTAGCGACGGACGCTGCCCCCCGCCCCCGAGTTTCCGGCGACCCTGTCCTGCCACCTACCTCGCCGTGTCGCTACCCCTGCCGCCCCCGCCTCTCCGCCCGCCCCCGCGGGGCCCCCGCTCAGCCCGGCAGGATCCTGGCTGCCAGTACCGCCACGTCGTCCTCGGCGTCCTTCGCGTTCAGGCCGGTGAGCAGCTGCTCCAGGATCTGGTCCAGGCTCGCGGCGCTCCGCAGGCGCAGCCCGGCGAGACGGGCCAGGGAGACGTCGATGTCCTCGTGCCGCCGTTCCACCAGGCCGTCGGTGTACATCAGCAGGGTGCGGCCCGGTCGGACCGCCGTGGTGAGCGAGCGGTAGCCGCCGAACCCGCTGCCCAGCGGCGGGCCGACCGGGACCGGGATGAGCACGGTCCGGTCGCCCTCACGGACCTGGGCCGGGGGGAGGTGGCCGGCGCTGGCGTAGGTGCAGACCCCGCGCCGCGGGTCGGCCAGGGCGAGCAGGCAGGTGGCCGGGCGGGCCGAGGCGACCTTCGACATCATCTGGTCCATCCGCTCCAGCACATGGTGCGGCGGCAGCTCCTGCTCGGCGACCACCCGCAGCATCGAGCTGTAGCGGCTCATGTCGACCGCGGCGGCGACCCCGTGGCCCATCACGTCGCCGATCACCAGCAGTGTCCGCCCGCGCGGCAGCAGCACGCTGTCGAACCAGTCGCCGCCGACCAGTGCGCTGCTGCCGGAGGCGAGGTAGCGGGTGGCGATGCTGAGGCCCCGGTGCGGGCGGGTCGGCCCCGACAGCAGGGCGCGCTGCAGTTCCAGCGCGATGTGGTGCTCCTGGGTGAAGCGGCGGGCGTTGTCGAGGCTGATCGCGGCGCGCCCGGCCAGGTCCTGGGCAGTGATCACGTCCTCCGGGCTGAAGGTGGGGGAGTCGCCCGCGCGGACCATGCTGACCGTGCCGACCGGCACCCCGCGCGCGGTCAGCGGCACCACCAGCGCGGAGTGGATTCCGGCGGCCCGGTACGCGGCGACCCGCGCCGGGGTGGGCGCGGACCGGCTCACCGAGGCGTCGCTGAACAGGTTCTCCACGATCGGCTGCCCGCTGGCCAGGCAGCGCGGGATCGCCGCCCCCGGCTGGTAGTCCACGTGCTCGCCGGGGCGCCCGAACACCCTTACCGCCTCCCGCAGTTCGGGGACCGACTCCATCGCCGCCCGGCGCAGCCGCAGCACACCGGGCGGCGCGGGACGGGTCTCGGTGCTGTGCTCGTGCGGGAAGACCTCCACGGTGGCGGTGTCGCACAGCTCGGGCACCAGGAAGGCGGCCAGCTCGCCGCAGGTGGCGTCCATGTCCAGGGTGGTGCCGATCATGGTGGCGGCCCGGTCCAGCAGGGCCAGCCGGGCCCGGGTGCGCTCCAGCGCCTGCTGCTGCTCCCGCGAGTCGGTGACCTCCAGGACGATCCCGACGATCCCGAGCACCCGCCCGTCCTGCTCCAGCCGGTGGTACGCGCCGTGCCAGTAGCGGCGCTCCCGGTCCGAGCTGGCCCGGGTGTGCCCGCTGGAGGTGACCTCCCGGGGGACGCCGTCGGCGAGGACCAGGCGCAGCACGTCCTCGCGGGCGTCGACGCCCGGCAGCATCTCGGCGATGGTGCGGCCGAGGTGGTCGGCGGCGGGGGCGCCGTTCATCCGCGCCAGGGTGGGGTTCACATAGATGTAGCGCAGCTCCTGGTCGAGCAGGGCGACCCCGGCGGTGGTGCCGTCCAGCACCTGGTGCAGGATCCGGCTGGTGCGCGGGTCCGCGGCGTCACTGAACACCCGCCCCCACCCGCCCTCCCGCTTCGTGCTCCTCGGCCCATCCTGCGGGAGCGGGCCACCGCCCGCATCCCGGCTCGCCCCGAACGGCCGCCAACCGCCCCGGACGGAGCAAGCGCGTGCATGACAGTCCGTTCGGAAGATGAACGCTGCGCGGTGTATTGACGGCCCTTCAGCTACGGGATGACACTGCGTTACGTGGTCAGAAGTCGCTTGTCCATTGCTTGAGAGCGCTTCCATTCCGTTGATTCAAAGGAGGAAGTCGACTCCAGCTTCACTTCACGAACCGAGGAAGGCACCCCCATGCGCAGACCCACCCCGCCGCGCCCTTCCCTGCCTCCCAGCCCCGGCCGGTACCCCGGCTCCCGGCACCGGCGTCCCCGGCTCAGCCGCCGCACGGTGGCGCTGTTCACCGCGATGGCGCTGCCGCTGGCCGGGCTGCTCGGGCTGTCCGTCGCCGCGGGCAGCGCCTCGGCCGCCGTCCCGCCCGCGCCGGCCGGCTGGACCACCGCGTTCAGCGACGACTTCAACGGGGCCGCCGGCACCGGCCTCAACACCGCGGACTGGCTCTACGACACCGGCACCAACTATCCCGGCGGGGCCGGGAACTGGGGCACCGGCGAGGTGGAGAGCGAGACCAGCTCCACCGCCAACGTCTACCAGGACGGCTCAGGCCACCTGGTCATCAAGCCGATCCGGGACGCCGCGGGCAACTGGACCTCCGGCCGGGTGGAGACCCAGCGCACCGACTTCGCCGCACCGGCCGGCGGCGAGCTGGAGCTCAGCGCCTCGCTCGAGCAGCCCAACCCGGCCTCGGGCACCGGCTACTGGCCCGCCTTCTGGGCGCTGGGCGCGGCGGCCCGTCCGGTCGGCGCGACCAACTGGCCCAGCATCGGCGAGCTGGACATCATGGAGGACGTCAACGGCCTCAGCCAGCACTCCACCACCTTCCACTGCGGCGTCGACCCCGGCGGCCCCTGCAACGAGACCACCGGCATCGGCAGCGGGCTGCAGGCCTGCAGCGGCTGCCAGACCGGCTACCACACCTACTCGGTGATCCTGGACCGCACCGACACCGCCGCCGAGCAGCTCCGCTTCTACCTGGACGGCGCGCAGACCTTCACCGTGAACGAGAGCCAGGTCCCCACCGCGACCTGGCAGGCGGCGGTCGACCACGGCTTCTTCGCCATCTTCAACGTGGCCATCGGCGGCGCCTACCCCAACGCCATCTGCGGCTGCGGCTCGCCGACGGCGGCGACCTCCTCGGGCGCGGCGATGAGCGTGGACTGGTTCGCGGCGTACGAGAAGCCCGCGGGCGGCAGCAGCACCACGCCGACCCCCACGCCTACGCCTACACCCACTCCGACCCCGACGCCCACCCCGACCGGCGCCGGCGGCAGTGGCGGCGGCACGCTGTGCACCACCACGGCGACCGCCTCCCTCTCGGCCGACTGCTACAGCGCCGCCCAGGGGACGGTCACCGTCCAGGCCGCCACCGGGGACACCGACCCCAGCGGGGTGGACGGCAACCAGGTGGCCCAACTGCACAACGGCAACTGGCTCAAGTACAGCGGCGTCAACTTCGGCAGCGGCTCCAGCCAGTTCCAGGCCCGGGTCGCCTCCGGCGCGGCGGGCGGCGTCAGCGGGCTGGTCGAAGTCGTCCTGGACAACCCCGCCAACGCCCCGATCGGCAGCTTCGCGGTGGGGAACACCGGCGGCTGGTCCAGCTGGCAGACCGTCCCCGCCAACATCGCCACCACCACCGGCACCCATGACGTCTACCTGGTCATGTCCTCGGCGGCACCGGGCAACCCGCCCTACGTCAGCCTCCACTACGTGAGCTTCCCGGCCCACTGACCGCCGACCGCCCAAGGCCGACCACTGGCCGCCGCCCGCACCCGGGGTCCCGCCACTCGGCGGGGCCCCACAGGTGGAAGTGGGGCTAGGACCAACCTAGGACGGGCCCTGGAACGGTGGGGCTTGCTCGACTCCAGCCGAGTCGGGCCAAGTCGCTCGCAGTCAAGGAGACAGCAGCATGCTCAAGCTCCCAAGGACCCGACGCGCCACCGCTCCGAAGGCCGGACTGCTGAAGTCCGGACTCGCCGTCGCCACCATGGCCGCCGTCGCCGTCGCGGCGCTGCCCGGCAGCGCCTACGCCTCGATCAACATTCCCAACCAGCAACTGGGCCTCCGTCAGACCGGCCAGTGCATCGTCGGCGAACCCGGCGCCGGCAGCTTCATGGGCACCTGCGGCGTCTACGGGATCGACACGGACTGGAACCTCGAGTCCGTCTACCCGGACGCGCCGAACCACGCCTATGCCAACGTCCGCATTCGCGGCACCGACCTGAACGAGTGCCTCACCGTCCTGGGCCAGGTCGGCCCCGGCGGATTCGGCAACGAGGTCTCTCCGCGCCCCTGCGACGGGTCGGCCGCCCAGGAGTGGGCCAGCACCCGCAGCGCGGACGGCTACCTCAACTACTTCAACTTCCAGTACCGGGTCTGCCTCGACGGCGGATACTCGGACACCTACGGCTACCCGGAGAACGGCTGCAACGCCCACGGCGAGAACCACTACGAGGACTGGTCCTACCTGGGTCCTGCCTGACCGAGCCGTGCCCTCGGGCACCGCGGCCCCGTCACCGCATGGCCGGCCTCAGGACGTCCTGGCACCACTGGCGGAAGCCGGTGGCGGCGGCTGAGGCCGGGTCGCGGGGTTCGGCGTCGTAGATGCCGTTGTTCTGCGCGACGATCATGTCGGCCATGTCCTGGGCCAGCGCGGGGCTCGCGCCGTGCTGCAGCATCCGGGCCCGGAACTCCGCGACCGGCACCTGCTGGTAGCGCACCGTGCGGCCCAGGGCGTCGGAGATGATCCCGGCCATGGCGTCGGGGGTCAGCCGGTCGGGGCTGACCACGGGGACGCGGGCCTGTCCGCTCCAGGCGCCGTCCAGCAGGAGCGCCGCTGCCGTGGCGGCCACGTCCTGGGTGGCGACGAGCGGCAGCGGCCGGTCCGCGGCGTTCGCCAGGGAGAACACCCCCTGCTCAGTGATCTGCTGGGTCTGCCGGAACAGGTTCTCCATGAAGAACGGCAGCGCCAGGGCCCGGTGTTGCACGCCGCTGCTCTCGATCAGCCGGTCCATGTCGAGCGCGGCCGACAGCAGTCCGGCCTCTCCTCGGTGGCCGTGGCCCAGCGTGGTGACGTGCACCATCCGTACGTCCCGGCGCGCGGCCTCCTGGGCCGCGGCCCGGGTGAAGTCCAGGTAGTAGCGCCCGGCCGGGCCGGCGTCGGCGAACCCGGCCGGGGGCACCAGCCAGAACAGCCGGTCGGCGCCCTCCAGCGCCTTCGCGATCGTGTCCGGGTCGGCGTGGGAGCCCGGCACCACCTCGGTCTGCGCGCGCACGTGCTCCGGGAGGCGGGAGGGGTCGCGGACGATCACCCGGACCGGCTCGCCGCGGTCCAGGACCCGGTCCAGGACCTGTCGGCCGATGTCGCCGGTCGGCGTGGTAATAACGATCATGAGAGCCTCCATGAGGTGTTCCGGGTGGTCGGTTTCGAGTGAACCCGGAGCAACGGCGCAGGTGAAGGACCGTCTTGGTCGCGATTGATACCCTGGGGATATGAATGACCTGGAGGTCCGGCAGCTCCGCTACTTCGTCGCGGTCGCGGAGGAGCTGCACTTCGGTCGCGCCGCCGCCCGGCTGGGCATGGCGCAGCCCCCGCTGTCCCGCACGATCCGGGAGCTGGAACGGCAGCTCGGTGTGGCGCTGTTCGAGCGGACCACCCGGCAGGTGACGCTCACCCGCGCCGGAGAGGCGCTGCTGCGTGACGCCAGAACCGCCCTGGAGGCGGTCACCGCCGCCGCCCACCGGGCCCGGCACGCGGGCAGCGCGTCGCCGCGGCTGCGGATCGCGCTCAAGGCCGACCTCGACGGTGGCCTGCTGCTGCCGATCCTGGACGCCTACGGCGCCGACCCCCTCGCCCCGGCCCCCGAACTGGTCCTCGGAGGCTTCGGCGACCAGCCCCAGGCACTGCGCGACGGCCTCGCCGATGTCGCACTGGTGCTCCACCCCATGGACGACCGCGGGTTGGACAGCGAGCCGCTGCTGACCGAGCCGGTCCTGGTCGCCCTGGCCGCCGCCGATCCGCTGGCCGCCCGCACCCGGCTGTGCCTGGCCGACCTGGCCGGCCGGGACCTCCCCAACGGCGCGCCGGCCGAGGGCGGCCGAGCTGTTCCGCCTGCGCCCGGGACGACCGGGCGGGCCTCGAACCTGTCGGAGATCTTCAGCCTCGTCGAGACCGGCAGCATCGTGTTCTTCGCGCCCGCCTCGGTGGCCCGGCTCAACCCGCGCCCCGGGCTCGCCTACCGGCCGGTCAGCGACCTGCCGGACTGCACTCTGGCCATCGCCTGGCCCCAGGACGCCCGCTCACCGGCCGTCGCCGCCTTCGTACGGGCCGCCTGCGCGATCGCAGCCGCCCACGGCACACCGGCAGAGCCCCCGGTGCGGAGCACGACCGCCTGAGGGCCGCCACCGACGACGGGCGCCCACGGCGAGCGCTCACGACCGGCGCCGGCCGCGGCTAGCTCGACCGGCGGACGATCAGTTCGGTCGGGGTGACCACCGGGGCCAGCGTCGCCAGCTCCTCGGCGCGGCCGTCGGAGGCCAGCTGGAGCCGGGTCAGCAGCAGCCTGGCCATCAACCGGCCCATCCCCTCGATGTCCTGACGGACCGTGGTCAGCGGCGGGCTGGCCCACTGCGCCGCGGTGTCGCCGTCGTCGAAGCCGACCACGGCGACGTCCTGCGGCACCCGCAGCCCGCGCTCGGTCAGCACCGCCAGCGCACCGGCCGCCATCAGGTCCGAGCAGGCGAAGACCGCGTCCAGGTCGGGACGGGCGTCGAGGAGCTGCTCCATGGCGCGGCGTCCGCCCGGTGCGGTGAAGTCGCCCTCCACCACCAGGGCCGGGTCGGGGTCGGGGGCGAGGTCCTGGAAGCCGTCCAGCCGGTCGACCGAGGAGGTCTGGTCCAGCGGGCCGGTGATCACCGCGATCCGCCTCCGGCCGCGTTCGACCAGGTGCTCGACCGCGGCCCTGGCGCCGGAGCGGTTGTCAGTGTCGACATAGAGAGGCATCGACTCCGGCCCGTCCCCCTGCGGCCCGTCCCGCTCCGGCCGCCCCCCGTAGACCACGGGCAGGCCGAGCCGGTCGACCACCTCGGGCAGCGGGTTGTCCCGGTGCAGCGAGAAGATCAGCGCCCCGTCCACATGACCCGCCGCCAGATACCGGCCGACCTGGGCGTAGTCCCCGGCGTCGGTCACCAGCAGCAGCACCAGCTGGATCCCGGCCGCCGACAGCTCGCGGCCGATGCCGCGCAACTGCCGGGCGAAGAACGGGTCGGAGAAGACCCGGCTCTCCGGCTCGGCCACCACCACGGCGACGGCGTCGTGCCGACGGGTCATCAGGGTCCGTGCGGCCGGGTTGGGGACGTAGCCCAGCTCCTCCACCGCCGTGCGCACCTTCGCCTGGACGTGCGCGCGCACTCCCGCCCCGCCGTTGACCACCCGTGACGCGGTCGCCCTGGACACCCCGGCGAGCGCCGCGACCTGCTGCAGGGTCGGCCGCCCGAGGGCGGAGGAACCGGAGCCGGGGCCGTAGCTCTGCTCGCCTGGTCGGGTGTCGCCGGGTTGGGTCGTCATCCGACCATCATCGTCGGCGCGGGCCCGACCTGAGCCTGCGGGGTCGGAATCGTTGGCTAAGCGTGTCGTCGGGGCTTCGCGCGTAGACAACGCGCATAGACAACCCTTGACCGGTACCGGTCGGCCCTCTACGGTCTGTCAGATCCCAACCTGTGCACCGCCTAGCCGATCCCAGGGGAGCAAGCACTCCATGCGCGTACGCACCCTCAGCAAGCACTCGAAGCAACTCGCCGTCCTCGCGGTCGGCGTCGTCGCCGGAGCCGTGGTGGCCGGCGGCAGTTTCGCCATGGCCGACAACTCGGCCCCGCGGTCCGACAAGCAGATCACCAATATGACCACCGAGGTCGCCCAGATCGAGGCGTACTACGGGGACACCGTGGACGCCAACGGGGAGCACTTCGCCTCCCCGGACAGCAACTACGCGATCCAGGTCAACGGGATCGAGGCCAAGGCCGAGAAGTACCTGGCCAAGCAGATCAAGCAGGGCAAGCAGGACAAGCACGGCAAGAACCTCAAGAAGGCCATCGTGCTGGACGTCGACGACACCGCGCTGTCGACGTACAACTACGAGATCGAGACGACCTTCGTCTACAACCCGACCAGCAACGCCAACTACATCGCGACCAAGACCATGCCGGCCGTGTTCGGCATGAACACCCTGGCCAGCTGGGCGCAGAAGCAGGGCTACACGGTCTTCTACATCACCGGCCGGCCCGAGGCGCAGCGCTCCTACACGGCCGCGAACCTGGCCGCCGTCGGCTTCCCGGCGGCGGGCGCGTCGAACCTCTTCCTGAAGAACAGCGCGGCCCCGCCGGCGTACCTGACCTGCGCCACGCCGACGTACACCTGCACCACGATCCAGTACAAGTCGCAGACCCGGGCCCACATCGAGAGCCTCGGCTACGACATCGTCGCCAACTTCGGCGACCAGTACAGCGACCTGAGCGGCGGCTTCGCCGAGCAGACCTACAAGATCCCCAACCCGATGTACTACCTGCCGTAGCGGGCGGCCCGACTGCTGGGCGGGCCCGGCCCCGAGCCGGGTCCGCCTCGGCAGCACCCCTGCGGTCACTAGGGTGGGAGCGCACCGGCCGTCCGCCGTTCTGCGCTGTCCTGTCCCGCGAGGAGTCCCCGTGAGCGCAGCCCCCAAGCGCCGTGCGCTCAGCCGCGAGCTGATCGTCGAGGTCGCCCTCGGCGTCGTGGACACGGACGGGCTGGACGCGCTGAGCATGCGCCGGGTCTCGCAGGAGCTGAACACCGGACCGGCCTCGCTCTACGCGCACGTGGGCAGCAAGGAGGAGCTGGTCGGGCTGGTGCTGGACCGGGTCAGCGCCGAACTGGAGCACCCGGTCGCCGACCCGGCGCACTGGCGCGAGCAGCTCAAGGACTTCCTCACCCGGGCCAGGGACGACCTGGTCGCCCACAACGACCTCGCCCGCGCCGCGATGATCTCCAACACTCCGACCCTGCCGCACCGGTTGGACGCGGCGGAGACCGTGGCCACCCTGCTGAAGGCCGGCGGCCTGCCGGACCGGGTGGTCGCCCACGGGACCGACCTGCTGGCCCTCTACCTGGTCGCCTCGGCCTACGAGGCGAGCCGGCGCCGGGGGCCGAAGACCTCACCCGAGCAGGCCGAGGCCGAGGAGTACCCGGACGGCCTCCGCGGCTACCTCGCCTCGATGCCCGCGGACCGCTACCCGGTGCTGCTGACGATGCTCCCCGAGATGGCCCGCGACGCGGGCGACGAGCGCTGGGAGTTCGGCATCGACGTCATCCTGGCCGGGATGGAGCACTCCGCGGGACGCCTGCCGGGAGCCGGTCGGGCCGAGTAGTCCGTCCGGGCCGAGCGGCCTGCTCAGACCGAGCGGCGCTCCAAAGAGGCCAGGTAGGCGTTGTAGGCGTTCAGCTCGCGGTCGCCGTCCCGGTCGGCGGTGCGGTCCTTGCGGCGGGAGAGCCGCTCCTCCGACCTGGCCCACTGGAAGGTCAGCGAGATCAGCACGATGAAGGTCGGGATCTCACTGAACGCCCAGGCCAGCCCGCCGGCCAGATGCTGGTCCGAGAGCGGGTCCACATGCAGGGTGGCCATCGGGTGCGCGTACGTGGTGACCATCAGCCCGGAGGCCATCATCACCGCGATGCCGAAGAAGGCGTGGAACGGCATCCCGATGAACAGCTCCAGCATCCGCATCAGGTGGCCGGGGCGGTGCGGGCCCGGGTCCACGCCCATGATCGGCCAGAAGAACAGCAGCCCCACACCGAGGAAGTGCATCATCATCAGGGTGTGCCCGGCGGTGGAGCGCATCAGGAAGTCGAACAGCGGGGTGAAGTACAGCCCGTAGAGGCTGGCGATGAACAGCGGGATGGTGAAGGCGGGGTGCGAGACCACCGTCAGGTAGCGCGAGTGCAGCAGCTTGACCAGCAGGTCGCGCGGACTGAACGGGCCGTGGCCGGCCGGCAGCGCCCGCAGCGCCAGGGTGATCGGCGCGCCCAGCAGCAGGATGATCGGCGACAGCATCGACAGCACCATGTGCTGCATCATGTGCGCGCTGAGCAGCTGCATCCCGTACGCGTTCAGCCGGGTGCAGGTGACCAGGGCGACGGTGGCGGTGCCGAGCACCCAGGCGACGGTGCGCCCGAGCGGCCAGCTGTCGCCGCGCCGCCGCAGCCGGACCACTCCGCCGAGGTAGAGCGCCAGCAACAGCAGGCAGAGCAGCACGAACGGCCAGTCGGCGGACGGGTCGAGGGCCAGTGCCCGGCCCAGGGTCAGCGGGGGGAGGTCGGCTCCCATACCAGGCATGTCGCCCATCGGTCCGTCCCTGCTTCCCTGGTCGCGCGGCTGTCCTGAACCAGGGTAGGACTGTCCGGTCTGCTCCTTTTACCCGCCCCCCTCGCCCCGGCCCCCGACCGCTTCCCCCGCCGTCCCCGCCCCGGTCGTCAGGAGCGCGGGATCAGGGTGTTCTCGCTGGTCCGCCCGGCCAGGAAGTCGTCCACGTTGCCCAGCGTGGCGTCGATGATCTGGCCCACCGCGGTGCTGGTGAAGTACGCCTGGTGCGAGGTCACCAGGACCTGCGGGAAGGTCATCAGCCGGGCCAGGGTGTCGTCGGTGACCACCTCCAGCGAGCGGTCGAAGAAGAACAGCCCGGTCTCCTCCTCGTAGACGTCCAGCGCGACGCCGCCCAGATGGCCGGTGCGCAGGCGCTCGACCAGGGCTGCGGTGTCGACCAGGCCGCCCCGGCTGGAGTTGACCAGGATCGCGTCCGGCCTCATCCGGGCCAGCGCGCTGTCGTCGATCAGGTGGTGGGTGTCGGGCAGCAGCGGCACATGCAGGCTGACCAGGTCGGACTCGGCGAGCAGTTGCTCCAGCGGGGTGTACTCCATCCCCAGCTCGCGGCAGGCCGGGTTCTCCGCGACGTCCCAGCCCAGCAGCCGGGTGCCGAAGCCGTGGGCGATCCGGGTGAAGCACTCACCGATCTTGCCGGTGCCGATCACGCCGACCGTCATCCCGTGGATGTCACGGCCCATCAGCCCGTCCAGCCGGAAGTCGAACTCGCGGGTGCGCAGGGCCGCCCGGGTGATCCGCCGGTTCACCGCCAGGGCCAGGGTCCAGGCGAACTCGGCGACCGCGTAGGGGGAGTAGTAGGAGACCCGGGCCACGGTCAGGCCCAGCTCCTCGGCGACGGCCAGGTCGATGTTGTTGAAGCCGGTGGAGCGCTGGGCGATCATCTTCGTCCCGCCGGTCGCGAGAATCCGCAGCGCGGAGGCGTCCAGGCTGGCGTTGACGCTGGTGCTGATCACCTCGTGCCCGGCGGCGAGCGGCGCGGTGTCCGCGTTGAGGAACACGTCGAGGCAGTGGACCGCGTGCCGGTCCGCGAAGGCCTTCTCGATCAGCGGCTTCTCGTCGGCCTGCACGCCGTAGGCGAGGATCTCCATGCCGCCACGGTAAGCGGAGGACCCCCGCCCGGCATTCCGGGCGGGGGTCCGACCATGTGCTTCGCCGGGTCAGATGACGGTCTCGGCCTCGGCGTAGCGCTCGGCCGGGACGGTCTTCAGGTCGGCCACCGCCTCGGCCAGCGGCACCAGGTTGATCTGGGTCCCCTGCAGGGCGGTGATGTGCCCGAAGGCGCCCTTGTGGACCGCCTCGACGGCGTGCCAGCCGAAGCGGGTGGCGAGCACCCTGTCGTAGGCGGTGGGGGTGCCGCCGCGCTGGACGTGGCCGAGGATGACCGGCTTGGCCTCCTTGCCCAGGCGGTGCTCCAGCTCCATCGACAGCTGGGTGGCGACGCCGGTGAAGCGCTCGTGGCCGTAGATGTCCACGGTGCCCTCCTCCCAGTGCATGGTGCCGGGCTCCGGCTTGGCGCCCTCGGCGCAGACCACGATGGCGAACTTCTTGCCGCGGTCGAAGCGCTCCTTCACCATCGCGGTGACCCGGTCGATGTTGAACGGGCGCTCCGGGACGATGATGGCGTGCGCCCCGGCGGCCATGCCGGCGTGCAGTGCGATCCAGCCGGTGTGGCGGCCCATCAGCTCGACCACCATCACCCGCTGGTGCGACTCGGCGGTGGTCTTCAGCCGGTCCAGCGCCTCGGTGGCGACCGAGACCGCGGTGTCGAAGCCGAAGGTGACATCGGTGCAGGCGATGTCGTTGTCGATGGTCTTGGGCACGCCCACGATGGGCAGCCCGCCGTCCGACAGCAGTCGGGCGGCCTTGAGGGTGCCCTCGCCGCCGATCGGGATGATCCCGTCGAGGCCGAGCTCGTCGCAGTACTCCTTGGCCCGGGCCACCCCGTCCCGCAGGTGGCTCGGCTGGACCCGGGTCGATCCGAGGATCGTCCCGCCCTGGGCCAGGATGCCGCTGACGGAGTCGAGCGTCAGCTCGCGGTACTGGCCCTCGAGCAGGCCCTTCCACCCGTCCTCGAAGCCGATGATCTCGTCGCCGTGGTCGACCACTCCCCGGTGGACCACGGAGCGGATCACGGCATTGAGGCCAGGGCAGTCCCCGCCGCTGGTCAGCACACCAATACGCATCGCTTTGCAACTCCCGAGCAGAACCGGACAACCGGACGTGGCGCCCGACAACCGGGCCACCGTACAGGCATGCGGCCAACGAGGGTGGTCGTCGGCGTTTCGCCTGCGTGAAGGTACGGCAAATCGGACTTATGCCCCATCGTGATGATACCGCCGCGGCCTCCGGTGGGGCTGGGGCGGACGTGGAGCGGCGTCATCGCCACTCCACGCGGGGAGGTTCCCTGCTCTGCGCGCCGCACGCCCCTGACGGGAGCGGCCCTGCACCCTGGCGGGCGGTGCGCAGTCATGACGACCCGTCGGCCGGGTGGGCCGGGGTCTGGTTAGTGAATGCTCACTGCACCGGCTGCTGGACTGCCGCGATGCGCTCGGCGCGCAGTGCGTCGTACCAGGTGTTGTCGGCCGGGGGCAGTGCGCTGACGTCCAGCGCCAGCTTGATCAGCAGGTCCGCCACGCCCGGGTTGCGAGCGAGGATCGGACCGTGCAGGTAGGTGCCGAAGACGGTGTCCCGCCAGGCGCCCTCGGTGCCGTCGCCGGTGCCGTTGCCGCCGCCGACGGTGACCCGCGCCAGCGGGGACACCCCCTGGCCCAGGTGGGTGATGCCCTGGTGGTTCTCGAACCCGGTCAGGGTCGGCAGGCCGAGCCGGGGGTCGGGCTCGGCCAGCATGTCGCCGACGTTGCGCACGCCCTCGCCGCGGGTGCTCCAGACGTCGAGCAGGCCCAGGCCCGGCGTGCGCTGGCCCCGGTCGTCGACGAACTCGTGGCCCATGATCTGGTAGCCGGCGCAGACGCCGAGCACGATCGCGCCGTTCTCGACCGCGCGGCCCAGGCCCGGGTCGGCCCGCAGCCGCTCGCCGGCCAGCCGCTGCGGCCGGTCCTCGCCGCCGCCGATCAGGTAGATGTCGCCGCTGGTCGGCACCGGCTGGTCGGACCGCACGTCGATCCTGGCCACGTCCAGACCGCGCTGGCGCGCCCGGCGCTCCACGACCAGGACGTTGCCCCGGTCGCCGTAGGTGCTCAGCAGGTCCGGGTACACCCAGACCAGTCGCAGTGCGCTCTCGCTCATGTCAGTGGTCCTCTTCGTCAGCCGCGCACGTCGCGGCGCAGCTGCTGGAACGCGGTGTAGTTGGCGACGGCCTCGATCCGGCCGGGCGGGGCCGCGGCCACCGCCTGCGCCAGCGAGTCCACCACCTGGAAGTGCACCCCGGCGACCTCCAGCCGGACCGCGAGGTCCAGCTTGCGCTGGCCCATCACGAACACCGGGTGGCCGACCAGCCGCTCGTAGTCGACGTCCCACAGCCAGGAGGTGTCGGTGCCGTCGGCGGACAGCGCGTTCACCGAGAGGACCACCGGGGCCGGGGCCGGGTCGATCAGGGTGAAGGTCTCCAGCCAGCCGGCCGGGTTCTTCGCCAGCAGCAGCCGCACCTCGCGGCCGGCCACGGTCACCGACTCGTAGCGCCCGGCGACGGCCTGCACCGCCTCCATCCGCTGCAGCGCGGTCTGCGGGTGCACCCCGAAGACCGCGGCGACGGCGGCCGAGCTGGTCGCGTTCGACAGGTTGGCCCGGCCGGGCAGCTGCAGCCGGATCGGCCAGCCGGAGCCCTGCGGGTCCACCACGTGGTCGCCCTGGAGCGCCCAGTGCGGCTGCGGGCGGCGGAAGCCGCAGGAGGGGCAGAACCAGTCCTCGCCGGGGCGCTGCATCACGCCGCCGCAGCTCGGGCAGGACCAGGCGTCCTCGCGGTAGGCCTGCCCGGCCGCCACCCAGACCACCTTGCGGGAGGAGGAGGCCGCCCAGGTGACCAGCGGGTCGTCGGCGTTGGCGATGATCACGGCCTCGGTGCCCTGCAGGCCCTCGCGCCAGTGCTCGGCCAGCATCCGGGTCTCCGAGGAGCGGTCCAGCTGGTCCCGGGAGAGGTTGAGCAGCGCGATCGCCTTGGGCGCGGTGTCCCTGGCGACCGAGACCAGGTACTTCTCGTCCACCTCGATCACGCCGTAGCGGGCTTCGGAGCCGTCGGCCAGGGCGGAGGTGATCCCGGCCGGCATGTTCGCGCCCAGCGCGTTGGAGACCACCGGGCCCGCGGCCTTGAGCGCCTCGGCGATCAGCCGGGTGGTGGTGGTCTTGCCGTTGGTCGCGGAGACCAGCACCACGTCGAGGTTCTCGGCGAGGCTGCGCAGCAGGTCGGGGTCGAGGCGGAGGGCGACCTTGCCGCCGATCACCGAGCCGCTGCCGCGTCCGGCGGTCCGGGAGACCGCGGCGGCCACCTTGCCCGCGGTCACGGCGAGCTTGGCGCGCGGGGGCAGCGTGGCCGAGGGGCCGGCTGTGCGGGTGCCCGGCTCAGGGTTCGCTGGCATCGTGGTGGCTCTCCTCCTCGGATCCGACGGTGCTCAGCCTACCGGCACCGGCGATTCCGCCAAGCGGCAGCACCGGCCCTACCCTCCTGTCCATGGCACCCACACGTCCCCGAATCCCCGGCAGTACCGGCGCGGTCCACCCCGTCACAGTCTGGGCCGACCCGGTGCTCCGTACGGCTTGCGACACCGTCACCGGCTTCGGCGACCAGCTCGAACGGCTGGTCGAGGACCTCTTCGCGACCATGTACGCGCAGGACGGGGTGGGCCTGGCGGCCAATCAGATCGGGGTCGGCCTGCGGGTGTTCGTCTACGACTGCCCCGACGACGAGGATGTCCGCCATCTGGGACACCTGGTCAACCCGGTGCTGGTGGAGGCGGACGGGGTGAGCGTGCGCGGCGAGGAGGGCTGCCTGTCGCTGCCGGGGCTGCGGGCGCAGACCCCGCGCTGGGACCGGGCCCTGGTGCGGGGTCAGGACCTGACCGGCGCGGAGGTCGAGGTCGAGGGGACCGGCTTCTTCGCCCGCTGCCTCCAGCACGAGTCCGACCACCTGGACGGCGGCGTCTTCGTGGACCGGTTGTCCGGCTTGCGCCGGATGAGGGTGGAACGGTCGATCCGCGGGGCGGACTGGTACCGCGGGGCTCAGGGGTGAGCGGGGCGCAGGGGTGAGCTGAGCCGAGGGGTGAGCTGGGGGAGTGGGGCCCCTGGCGGGGCCCGGGGTCGGGCCGATCTTGGCGGGGACCGGTTACGCGTGCCCCTCGGCGGTGGCTTCCGGGTGGGGTGGGCCCTCGGCCGGATGGGTGGGCGGGGTCGGCGGCTCGGTGGCGTTCGGCTGGTCCGCCGTGCGGTGCGGGTCCGGTGTGTGGTGCGGGTGCGGGTCGGGGGCGTGTCCTGCGGGGACCGGGCGGTCGCCGGCCGCGGCGAGGCGGCCCCAGAGCAGGTCGGCCAGGACCTGGACCATCCGCTCGCGCGGGAACGGCTGCCGCTCCAGCCACCAGTCGCCGGCCGCCAGCACCATCCCGGTGATCGCCTGCCCCCACGCCTCCGCGACCACCGCGCCGTCCGGGCCGAGGTCCACCTGGGTGTTCATCGCCTGCGACAGCTCGTCCGCGATCAGCCGCAGCGCCGGGGCCAGCGGCCCCGCGGGGGAGAGGCTGTCCGCCGCCGGGTCGGGGTGCGCCAGGAAGCGGTACACCTGCGGACCCGACTCGATCGTCGCGAGATAGGTGTCGAGCACCGCCTCCACCCGGTCCCTGCGCTCCAGCGGCCGGGCCAGCGCTGTGCGGACCGAGTCCAGCAGCCCGGACATGTGCCGGTCGGCGAGGGCCCGGTAGAGGCCGTTCTTGTCGCCGAAGTGGCGGTAGAGGATCGGCTTGGTGATGCCGGCCTCGGCCGCGATGGTGTTCATGCTGGCCCGCGGCCCGTCGCGGCGCACCACGCGGTCGGCGGCGTCCAGCAGCTCGCTGCGGCGGTCGGGGGTCGACATTCCTTGACATCCTTACTGGTGGGTAAGCAAGATGGGTGCCCAGTTACCCAAGGTAACAGCAAGCGGCCTCCGCCTCACCCCGACCAGCCCGGGAGACACACCGACCATGACTGCTGCCTTCAGCCTCGACCTCAGCGAGGACCAGATCGCCGTGCGCGACTGGCTGCACGGCTTCGCGGCCGACGTCATCCGTCCGGCCGCGGCCGAATGGGACGAGCGCGAGGAGACCCCCTGGCCGGTGATCCAGGAGGCCGCCAAGGTCGGCATCTACTCGCTGGACTTCTTCGCCGCCCAGCAGTTCGACCCGACCGGCCTCGGCATCCCGATCGCCATGGAGGAGCTGTTCTGGGGCGACGCGGGCATCGGCCTGGCCATCGTCGGCAGCGCGCTGGCCGCGGTCGGCGTGGTCGCCAACGGCACGCCCGAGCAGGTCGGCCTGTGGGCCCCGCAGATGTTCGGCACCCCGGACGACGTCAAGGTCGCCGCGTTCTGCTCGTCCGAGCCGGACGCGGGCTCGGACGTCGCCGCGATGCGCACCCGCGCCGTCTACGACGAGGCCACCGACGAGTGGGTCGTCAACGGCACCAAGACCTGGGCCACCAACGGCGGCATCGCCCACGTCCACGTGGTGGTCGCCTCGGTCGACCCGGCGCTCGGGGCGCGCGGCCAGGCCTCGTTCATCGTGCCGCCGGGGACGCCGGGGCTGAGCCAGGGTCAGAAGTTCAAGAAGCACGGCATCCGCGCCTCGCACACCGCCGAGGTCGTCCTCGACAGCGTCCGGGTGCCCGGCGACTGCCTGCTCGGCGGAAAGGACAAGCTGGACGAGCGGCTGGCCCGAGCCCGCGAGCGGGCCGCGGCGGCGGCCCGGGGCGAGCGCCAGGAGCAGGTGAAGAACGCGGCGATGGCGACCTTCGAGGCCTCCCGCCCCGCGGTCGGCGCCCAGGCGGTCGGCGTGGCCAGGGCCGCGTACGAGGTGGCGCTCGACTACGCCAAGACCCGGGAGCAGTTCGGCCGCCCGATCATCGACAACCAGGGCATCGCCTTCACCCTGGCCGACATGCGGACCCGGATCGACGCGGCCCGGATGCTGGTCTGGCGGGCCTCCTGGATGGCCAACAACAGCAAGCCGTTCACCGCCGCCGAGGGCTCGATGTCCAAGCTCTACGCCGGTGAGACCGCCAAGTGGGTCACCGCGCAGGCGATCCAGATCCTCGGCGGCAACGGCTACACCCGGGAGTACCCGGTGGAGCGGATGCACCGGGACGCCGCGATCTACACCATCTTCGAGGGCACCAGCGAGATCCAGCGCCTGGTCATCGCCCGGACCCTGTCCGGCTTGCCGATTCGCTAGCCGCCGGTTGGGCCGTCCGGGCCGGTCGAGCCGCCTGGGCCGGTTGGCCGACCGCAGCCGGGTCGGTCGCGGTCAGCAGCTCGGCGGTGATCGGGGCCAGCGTCCCGGTCGGCTGCTCGGAGCCGGGCACGGGCGCGGCCACCGCGCGCCACCAGGGCCGGAACCCGGGCAGCGCGGCCGGCTCGAACGGCTCGCCGGGACGCGGGGTGGCGACCTCGACGCCGAGCGGGCGGGCAGCCGCCAGGGTGCGCTCGATCGGCTCCTCCCACGGGTGCGGGGCCAGGTCGAAGGTGGCCCAGTGGATCGGCAGCAGCACCGCGCCGCCGCCCAGGTCGCCGTGGGCCCGGACGCCTTCCTCGGGCGTCATGTGCACCTCGGGCCAGAAGTCGCTGTAGGCGCCGATCTGCATCATCACGGCGTCGAAGGGGCCGTGCTGCGCGCCGATCTCGGCGAAGCCGGGGAAGTAGCCGGTGTCGCCGCTGTGGAAGACCCGGTGCTCGGCCCCGGCCACCACCCAGGACGCCCACAGCTGGTGGGTGCCGGTGCGCAGGCCGCGGGCGCAGTAGTGCCGGGCCGGGGTCGCGGTGAGGGTGAGCCCGGCGATCCGCGCGGACTCGTTCCAGTCCAGCTCGGTTGTCCGCTCCGCCGGCACGCCCCAGTGCTCCAGGTGCGCGCCGACGCCCAGCGGCACGGCGAAGTCGGCGCCGGAGGCGACCAGCGCCCGGACGGCGTCCATGTCGAGGTGGTCGTAGTGGTCGTGCGACACCACGACCAGGTCCACCGCGCCCAGTTCGGGCAGCGGGATCGGCGTGGGGTGCAGCCGCCGCGGGCCGAAGGCCGGGAACGGGGAGCAGCGCTCGCCCCAGACCGGGTCGAACAGCACCCGGCGGCCCTGGATCTCGGCCAGCACCGTGGCGTGGCCCATCCAGGTCAGCCGCAGGCCGCTGTCCGGGGGCGTGGCCAGCTGCTCCGGGGTCAGCCGGTGCACCGGGACCGCCGCGACCGGACGGCTGCGCTTCTTGGTCAGGCTCGCGCGCAGCGCCGCGGGCATCGAGCCGGGGACCAGCCGCCGGGTCGGCACCGGGTTCTGGAACGAGCCGTCCGAGAAGTTGGGTGAGCGGAGGACGCGGGCCAGCCGCTCGCCGGTGGGCTCGGCCCCGAAAGCGGCCGGCCGCAGCTGCGACTGGAGCGCGGACGGTCGGAGCGGTCGCAGGTCGGTGACGCGGGAGTACCACGAGCGGGGGGCGGGCACGGTGCCTCCTCTGGACGGAATCCTCGGGCTCCTGGGCAGCGTACCCGGGGCGGATGACGGTGGCGCGTCAGTTGTTCGGGCCCCGGCGGAGGCGGCCCCGGGGCTCCCGCGGAGGCGGCCCCGGGGCCCGGCGGGTGGCTGGTTCCGGGTACCGGTTCGGCCGTCCCCCGGACGGCGGAGCCGACGGTCCGAACGGGCTTTCGGATACACGGCCCGAAGTGGAGTACATAGTTCCGTCGCAGGTGGGGAAAGGGGCACGCGTCGAGGAGGGGGAGACGGGCATGGTGGTGGAGTTGGTGCTGCTGGGGGCCGAGTGCCCGCAGGAGCGGGCCTTCACGGGATCGCTGGGGGCGGCGGCGGGCGGTGAGCTGTTCGCCGGGGTGGTGACCGGCGCGCTGCTGGACGCCGGGGCCGGACGGTGCAGGGTCACCGCGGTACCGCCGGACGCGGACGCCAACACCCTGCTCACCGCGGTCAAGGAGGCCGTGGAGCGGGACAGCAGGCTGCTGGTGGTCTACCTGGCCGGGCAGTTCACCTGGGACGTCCGGCGCCGCCGTCCGGTCCTGGTCACCGCGGGCAGCGGACGGGACAACGCGCACGGGCGGGGCCTGGCCTGGGACTGGGTGGTGAGCGCGCTCGCGCACGGCGCCGGGGCCGCCCGCGGCGAATCGCTGCTGGTGGTGGACGCGGTGGTGGGTGCGGAGGCGTGGGCGAGTGCCACCTTCGACGCGGTCGGGGTGCGGCTCTGGGGCCGGCTCCAGCCGTACGCGCCCGCGCGCTGGGGCCGGGGCGGCGGCGGTGGCGGCTCGGGGGCGAACGCCGGTCCCGGCGGGGTGGTCGGGGTCGGCGCGGTGACCGCCACCGCGGGCGGGTTCGCCGCGCTGCTGGCCCAGGCGCTGCGGGAGGGGCTGCCGGGACTGCCCGCGGTGCTCGATCCGGCCGCGCTGCACCCGACCCTGGAGGCACGGGACACCCCGGGCTCGCGCTGGCTCGGCCCGCCCGCGGCGTCCCGGCTGCTGCTGCGCAACCGTGCGGTGCTGCGCGGGGCGTTGCGGGGGGCGTCTGGGGGTGTTTCTGGTGAACGGTGACGGGGATGTGATTGATGTGAACATTTCGTAGCCACAAAATCGGCCACATACGGGACACTGCGGCTTGCGCGTAATAGTGTGCATATTCACCGCCAGTTGGGGAGAACGCGGCGAGGAGGCATCAATGCGACAGGGGAGTTCAGCGCAGAGGTGCGTGACTGCTGTTGTCGCGTCCATGATCAGTGTTGGCATATGCGTCCTGGCCGGATGTTCCCATGGCGGTGGAGTACAGACACTTGACGCCCCGTCAGCGTCGGTGCCGGCCGCGCCCTCGGCGGGAGTGTCCACCCGCGCGGCGGCAGCGGCGCTGCCGTCCGGCACCACCAAGGTGCTGGTGCTGCGCGCCTACGCGGGCTACTGGGCCGCCCAGGTCCAGGCGCTGAACAGCGGTCAGGTCACCGGCAGCGGACTGCAGACCTTCACCACCGGGGCGGCGCTGAGCGCGGTCAACGCCAACTCCTTCCGGCTGACCCAGGCCGGGCTGGTGATGTCGGGTCAGCCGGGACGGAACCCGGTGGTCACCGCGATCAGCGCGGTCGCGCCGTCCTCCGGCGTGCAGACGGCCACCGTCGAAGACTGCCTCGACGTCAGCGGCTGGCACCAGGTCGACGCCAGGACGCACCAGCTCAGGGATCCGGCGCAGCGGTTGACCCGCTACCGCTCGGTGGTCACCGCACGAACGGTGGGAGGGGTCTGGATGATCTCCGCGGTCCGGAACGAGACGGGCACGACATGCTGAGGGCCGGGAGCGGCCCGGTCCGCCGCAGGCCGTGGGCCGTGCTCGCGCTGCTGCTCG
Source organism: Streptacidiphilus cavernicola (assembly GCF_042510955.1). Classification (NCBI taxonomy): domain Bacteria; kingdom Bacillati; phylum Actinomycetota; class Actinomycetes; order Kitasatosporales; family Streptomycetaceae; genus Streptacidiphilus; species Streptacidiphilus cavernicola. The sequence continues at coordinate 39,830 of NZ_JBHFAB010000019.1, read as the reverse complement.
CGGCCGTGCTGTGCTCGCCGCTGTGGCTGCACGGCGCGAGCGCGGGGGCCGCCGGGCCGCCGGTCGGGCCGTGCGAGAACACCAGTGTCTGCGTGGGCGCCAGCACCCCGCCGCACGGCGGCCACGGCGGTGGGGGCGGCGGCGGTGGCGCGGGCGGCGTCGCGGTGTGCGTCTACAACGGGAACACGGTGCCGTGCACCACGGGTTACGGCTCGTTCGACCCCAACGACGGTTGCTACTACCAGCAGGCGCAGCCCCAGCCCCCGGCCGGCGATCCCGACTGGCACGGTCATCTGCCCGGCGACGGCGCCGTCTATTCGCAGACCTGCCCCTTCGCCCCGGGCGGTGGTGGAGCGGTGAACATCTGGCTGGCCGCCGCCCCGGCAGGCCCGCCGGTGGTCACCCCGGCGGAGCTGGCCCAGCGGGCCCTCGCCATGATCCAGCGCAGCGCCGCCACGGTCGGCACCGCGCCGGATGCCGGCGGCGCCAGGACCGCGCTGGTGGGGTCGCCGATCTGGCTCTGGATCGACAGGACCGGCACCGACTACGCCACCAGGGCCCACCCGTTGAGCGCGACCGCGGCCGTCCCCGGTCTCGCGGTCACCGCCAACGTCTATGTCACCGCCGTCGACTGGAACATGGGCGACGGCAGCAGCGCCAGGACCTGTACCCTCCCCGGCACCCCGTACCGGGCGTCGGACGGCGCCAAGGCCTCGCCCGACTGCGGCTACTCCTACGCCAAGCCCTCGATCGGGCAGCCCGACGAGCGCTATGCGATCACCGCCACCGTGCACTGGATCGCCCGCTGGAACGTGGTGGCGGCAGGCGGCCCCGCGGGCACCATCGTGCTCGATCCCATCGCCACCCCGGCGACCACGCTGCGAGTCTCCGAACTGCAAGTCCTGAACTGACCCGACGTCAATTGACGGTCCGAACGAGTGAGAGGCGACCGAACGGTGGACACCCCCAACGGGCCGCTGACGGCCACACGCCAGCCGATCGCCCCACCCAGCACGCCGTACCGGCTGGGCACCGCGCGCCGACGGCGACCAGCCGTGCTCGCTCTCGCCGTCGCCCTGGTCGCCGCGGGCGGCCTCGGCGGTGCGGCCCTCTACACGGCCACCGGCAAGCGGGTCGCGGTGATCGCGCTGGCCCGCGACGTCCCCGAGGGCAGCACCATCACCGGCGCCGACCTCACCCAGGCCGAGATCTCGCTCGACCCGGCGCTGCACCCGCTGTCGGTGCACAGCAAGGTGGTCGGCCTGCGGGCCACCGCCGACCTCAAGGCGGGCAGCCTGCTCACCAACTCCGACCTCACCGACGACCCGCTGGTGACGGATGGTCAGCAGGTGGTCGGCGTCCCGGCCAAGCACACCCAACTGCCCGCGGTGAAGCTGCAACCGGGCAGCACGGTGGTGCTGGTCGCCACCCCGTCCGGTCCCGGCGTCAGCGGCGCGAGCAGCGGCTCGGGGGCCGCGGGCGGCACCGGCGCCGCGCTGACCGCGCTGACCGCCCGGGTGGTGGACGTGGGCCCGCCCGACAACGACGGCACCGTGGTGGTCGACCTGGCCGTCCCCGCGGCCCAGGGTGCGGCGGTCGCCGACCTCGCGGCGAGCGGGAAGTTCGCCCTGCTGATCGCGGCACGGGGGAGTGGCTGATGCCGGTCGTCACCATCAGCGGGGGCACCGGCGCGCCCGGCGCGACCACCACCGCCCTCGGCCTGCTGCTCGCCTGGCCGCTGGGCGAGGGCCGCCGGGTGGTCCTGCTCGAATGCGACCCGGACGGCGGCGCGGTGCTCGCGGGCGCGCTGGAGGGCCGGGTCGTGGCCCAGTACGGGCTGCGCCACCTGGCTGTCGCCGACCGGCGCGGACGGTTGGCCGAGACGCTCTGGGAGCAGCTTGTCGACATCTCACCGGACGGGAACGGCGGGCGACTGCTGCTGCCGGGACTCACCGACCCGGCCCAGGCGGCGGGTCTCGCCTACACCTGGGAACCACTGGTGACGGCCTGTCAGGACCTGGACCGGGCCGGCTGCGACGTGCTGATCGACCTCGGCCGGTCCGGGGCGCACGGCCCCTCGGCGGTCCTCGCCCGCCGCGCGGACGCGGTGCTGGTCACCGTCCGTTCGACGCTGCGCGGGCTCAGCGCCGCCAAGCCGCGGGTCGCCGCGCTGGCGGCCGACCTGGACGCGGAGGGGACCGGGGCAGACGCGATCGGGGTGGTCCTGGTCCAGGAGGGCCCGTACGCGCCGGCCGAGGTCGGCCGGGCGCTGGGCGCGCCGGTGGTCGGCCTGCTGCCGTACGAACCGCGGAGCGCCCGGGTGCTCTCGGACGGCGGGAACAGTGCGGACCGGCGCCTGCTCCGGTCCGGGCTGATGCGCGCGGTGCGGTCGACGGCGGACGAGATCCTGGTCCTGACGAGCCGTCGCCGGGCCCGCTACGGCGTGGTCCCGCAGACCCCACCGCACCCGCAGCCGACGATGACGGCGGGGCGGCCGTCGCCGTCATCGCCGTCGTCACAACAGCCGCAGCCGCATCCGCGGGCACCGCAGCCCGGCCAGTACGAGCGCCCCGCCCCGCAGCAACCGGGGATGCCACAACCCGGCCCGTACCAGCAACGGCCCGCGCCGCAGCCTGACCATTACCAGCAACGGCCCACGCCGCAGCCGGGCCCGTACCAGCGCTCGGCGTCGCAGCCAGGTGCGGCGCAGTCAGGCCAAGGCCCGTATCAGGGCCCGGTGTCGCCGCCTGCCGCGGCTCAGCCCGGTCCGTATCGGCGGCCTGCGCCGGAGCACGGAGGGCATCCGCGGTCGCGGTTCGTCCCGCCGCCGCCTCCGGTGCCGCAGCCGGGTACGCCGCAGCCGAGCGTGCCGCAGCAGCCCCAGCACGCGCAGCAACCGCAGCAACCGCAGCCGTCACAGCCCCGGTCGGCCGCTGCGCAGCAGCCTGTGCCGCCGGTGTCGGGCGGCGGGCAACCGCAGCAGGCCCCGTTGGCCGGCTACGCGCCGCGGCAGCCGGTCCCGCCCGCCTTCGACCCGGCGTCGCCGGACGGGCCCGACGGGCCGAACGGCCCCGGGCAGGAGGTGGCCCGTGTCTTCTAGGCATGCGGCTCCGAGCGCCACCGGCGAGCCGGTGAACGGCGAGGCCAGGATCGTGTCCGGCCCGCCCGGGAACCAGGACTGGTCCCCGACCGCGCTGCGCCACCCCCTCCTGCAACCGGTCGTCCAACCCCCGCCCCCACCCAACGGAAACGGCAGCAACGGCAACAACCCCGCCCCCCACCACGTCGCCGCCGCGTACGAGGCCAGCGGCATCGTCCCGACGCCCGACCCGCAGGTCGCCCGGGAGCTGAAGCGTCAGGTCGCCGCCGAACTCCACGAGCAGCTCTCGCTGTTGGACGACCAGCGCGGCGCCGCCGCCGACCCGGCGACCCGCCGGCAACGCGGTCGCGCCCTGGTCGAGGACGCCGTCGCCCGCTGGTCCGACGCCTACGCGCTGGCCAACGGCAAGGCGCCGACCCGCGCGCAGGACCGGGCCCTGGCCGAGGCCGTCTACGACCTGCTGTTCCGGGCCGGACGGCTGCAGCCCTACCTGGACGACCCCGACATCGAGAACATCCTGATCAACGGCTGCGACGAGGTCTGGATCTCCCGGGTGCACCAGCCGCTGCGCCAGGTCCCGCCGGTCGCCGACACCGACGAGGAACTGATCGAGCTGCTCCAGGACCTGGCCCGGCGGCACGGCGGCGGCGAGCGCGGGCTCTCCACCTCAAGCCCGATGCTGGCGCTGCGTCTTGAGGGCGGGATGCGGCTGCAGGCGCTGACCGGGGTCACCCCGCGCCCCTATGTGGCGATCCGGCGGCACCGGGTCGCCAGCGCCACCCTCGGCGACATGGTCGCCCTCGGCACCATCGACAGCACCCTGGCCGCCTTCCTGGCCGCCGCGATCCGGGCCCGCAAGAACGTCATGATCACCGGCACCCAGGGCGTCGGCAAGACCAGCCTGCTGCGCGCCATGGCCGGGGAGATCCCGCGGGACGAGCGGGTCGGCACGCTGGAGTCGGAGTACGAGCTGTGGCTGCACACCCTCGGCCACCTGCGCCAGGTGGTCCCGATGGAGGCCCGCGAGGGCAACGGCGAGCGGGTGGACGGCCGGGTGGCGGGCGAGCTGACGATCGGTGAGCTGATCCCGGCGGCCCTGCGGATGACGCTCACCCGGATCATCGTCGGCGAGGTCCGCTCCGCCGAGGTGGTCCCGATGCTGCGGGTGATGACCAACGGCGAGGGCGGCTCGATGTGCACCCTGCACGCCCGCACCCCGCACATGGTGGTCGACCGGATCGCCGAACTCTGCCTGGAGTACGGCGCGCACATGACCGACACCCTCGCCTACCGGCTCACCGCCAACGCGCTGGATTTCGTGGTCCACGTGACCATGCTGGACGAGACCCCGATCGGCGGGCGGCGGCACCGCTTCGTGTCCCATGTGCTGGAGGTGGTCGGCATGGGCGAGAGCGGCCGGCCCGCGCTCAACACCGTCTTCGGCCCGGTCGGCACGGAGCTGCGGGCGGTCCCGCAGACCCCGCCCGCCTGCCTGGACGACCTGCGCCGGGTCGGCTTCGACGCCCGCGCGCTGGGCTCGCCGCACGGCTCCTGGGCCAAGCCGCTGGACCTGCGGATCCAGGCGGGGGGTGCCTGGTGACGCTCCTCTTCATGCTGGCCGGGGCCGCGGTCGTGGCGGGCCTGGTGGCGCTGGTGGTCTTCCTGCGCGGCAGCCACGTCCCGACCGAGGCGGAACAACTGGTCCGGCCGCCCACTCGGCCGGAACTGCTCGCCCGCAACCTGGCGGGCCGTCGGCTCCAGCTCTGCGTCGCACTCGTCGGCGCCGTAGGGGCCTGGCTGTACAGCGGCATCCTGCTGACGCCGATCCTGGTGGTCGCGCTGGTGTTCGTGATCCCCTGGCTGTTCGACGCGACCCGTTCGCACACCGGGCGGATCGAGCGGATGGAGGCCCTGGCCGAGTGGACCCAGCGGCTGGCCGACGTGCTGCTGCTCGGGGTCGGCCTGGAGCAGGCGATCATCAGCAGCCGCCGGACCGTGCCCGCCGCGCTGGAGCAGCCGATCGACGAACTGGTCGGCCGGCTCCAGTCCCGCTGGCGGCCCGCCGACGCGCTGCGCGCGCTGGCCGACACCCTGGACGACTCCACCGCGGACAAGGTGCTGGCCGCCCTGGTGCTGCGGGCCTCCGACCGCGGCCCCGGCCTGGCCGGGGCGCTCGCCGACCTGGCCGACTCGGTCCGCGAGGAGGTGCGGCAGCGCCGCGCCATCGAGGCCGACCGGGCCAAGCACCGGGCGACCGTGCGCTGGCTGGTGGTCATCGTCATCGGCGTGGTGGTGGTCGGCTCCTTCGACCGCTCCTACGTCGCCCCCTACAACAGCGTGCTCGGACTGGTCGTGCTGGTCGCGGTGGGGATGGCGTTCGTGGGCGTGGTGGCCTGGATGCGCAGCCTGGCCAGCCACACGCCGACCCCGCGGTTCCTGGAACGGGACCGTCGCAGCCGCACCGGCAGCGCCCCCGACCCGGTCCAGGAGCCGGAGTTCGACCCCACCGTCCCCGATCCCGGGCCGGTGCCCGGTGCTGCCCGTGCTCCGTTCGACACCACGAAGGGCAGGCGCTGATGACCTGGCTGATCGTCGCCGGAATCGTGGTGGGGCTCGGCATCGGGCTGCTGGCCTCGGAGTTGCGGCCGGGCCCGCCCGACCTGGGCACCGCGCTGGAGCGGCTGCACCAGGAGCCGGTACGGCTCACCTCGACCCGTCGGCTCGAACCGCCCAGCCCGTTCGACACCCTGGGTGCGCGGCTGGTGGGGGTGCAGGGCAGCTGGCTGCCGCGCTCCGAACTCGCCCTGATCGGCCGCAGCCCGGCCAGGTTCATGGGCCACAAGCTGATGTTCGCGCTGATGGGGCTGCTGATCCCGCCGGTGATCGTGCTGGCGTCGGCGCTGATCGGCGAGTCGTTCCCGGTGACCCTGCCGGTCGTCGGCTCGCTGCTGCTGGCCGCCCTGCTGTGGTTCGTCCCCGACGGCATCGTCCGGGGGGAGGCGAAGGAGGCCAGGGTCGAGTACCTGCACGGCGTCGCCGCCTACCTGGAGCTGGTGGCGCTGGAGCGGGCCGCGGACTGCGGCCCGGCCGAGGCGCTCAGCCGGGCCGCGCTGGTCGGCCGGGGGACCGTGTTCCGCCGGATCGCCGACGCCCTGGACCGGGCCACCCTGGACCGCAGGCCGCCCTGGGACGGGCTCGACGCGCTCGCCGCGGAACTGGCCCTGACACCGCTCCAGGACGTCGCCGACATCATGAGGATCTCCGGCACCGACGGAGCATCCGTCTACCGGACGTTGCGGGCCCGCGCCCACAACCTCCGTTCCGAACTCCTCGCCGAGGAGCTGGCCAAGGCCAACGTCGACAGCGAGCGCATGGTCGCACCAGGAACCGCCCTGGTGACGCTGATGACCGTACTGGTCGGATTTCCCGCTGTGTACCAGATCTTCCAAGGAGGCTGAAATGAAGCGCATCCCCGTACAGCTCGACAGCCGAACGGTCACCGCACTCATCCCCGACGTCGCGCTGCCCCTGGTGATGACCTGCCAGCACGTGCGCTACCGGGCCCACCGGGTCAGCGCGGCCCGCGCCGAGCGCGACAAGGGCGCGCTCAGCATCGAGATGGCGATGCTGGTGATCGCCCTGATCGCGGCCGCGGTCCTGGTCGTCGTCGCGATCGGCAAGCTGGTCAAGACCAAGTCCGACCAGATCGGCACCACGGACACCAGCGGCCAGTGAGCAGACGGCCTCCCCGGACGGGAGACGGCGGGGTCATGTCGATCAGCCTCGCCATGGTCTTCCCGCTCGTCTTCGCTCTGATCCTGCTCACCGTGCAGGGCGCGCTCTGGTGGTACGACCGCCAGATCGCGCTCAGTGCTGCCCGCCAGGGCAGCGAGGCGGCGAGCAGCTTCCAGGCCGATCCGGACGCCGGGGAGACCGCCGCCAACCTCTTCCTCGACCAGGTCGGCGACGGTCTGACCGAGCGTCGGGTGACGGTGTCGCCGGTGACGGCGGACAGCGTCACGGTCACCTCCACGGTGACCGTGCGGACGCAGTCGCTGCTGCCGTTCCTGCCCGGCATCCTGATCACCCAGACCGTCGTCGCCCCGGTCGAGCGCTTCGTCCCGGACACGCCGTGAGCAATGAGCCGACGGGCCGGACACCGGCCGCGGAGCAGGGCAGTTTCGCGATCGAGGCCGCGATCCTGGTCCCCTCGCTGCTGCTGTTCCTGCTCCTGGTGATCGCGGCCGGACGGGTCCAGACCGCCAGGGGCGTGGTGGACGCGGCGGCCCGCGAGGGCGCCCGCAGCGCCTCGCTGGCCCGTACCACCGACGCCGCCGTCCAGAACGCCCGGGACACCGCGGCCACCACACTGCACCAGGAGGGGGTCTCGTGCCGGGACCAGCAGGTCGCCCAGGTCGACACCAGCGACTTCGCACCCCGGCTCGGCCAGACCGGGGAGGTCACCGTTACGGTGCGCTGCACGGTCTCGCTGGGCGATCTGTCCGTGCCGGGACTGCCCGGCAGTATCACCGTGACCAGCAGCTTCACCTCGGTCGTCGACGCCTACCGGGCCCGATGAACGGCCGGGACGCCGAGGCCGGCACCCTGTCGATCTTCGTCGCCATCTGCGCCACCATGATGCTGATGCTCACCGGCCTGGTGATGGACGGCGGCGGACGGCTGCGCGCGATCGAACGCGCCGACGCCCTGGCCCAGGAGGCGGCGCGGGCCGGCGGCCAGCAGATCGACCAGGCGGCGCTGCTGCGCGGCCAGGGGCTGAAGCTGGACCCGGCCGCGGCCGAGGCGGCGGCGAACGCCTATCTCGACCGCAACCACATCACCGGCACTCCGGTGGCCACCACCACGATGGTCACCGTCACCGTCGACACCACCTACCGGACCTCGCTGCTGAGCATCATCGGCCTGGACCACCTCACCGTCCACGGCATCGGCAAGGCCCGGCTCGTCCCCGGCGTCTCCACCGCGCAGCCCGTCCCCACCGGCCCGTCCTGATCCCCCGTCAGCCCACCCGTCCCGACACCACTCCGATCCCGCCGACTCCGATCCCGTACGGGAGTAGTCTTGATGCTCCGTAACCTCTGCCGCGGCCTGGCCGCGCTGGCCGCCCTCGCGCTGCTGCTGGTCGGCCTGCCCGCGGTGCTGGCCGTGGGCACGCTCGCGGTCACCCGGAACGCGGACCCGCAGCACTCCGACCTGGTCGACCTGCTGACCCGGCCCGACAACGGCAACCTGTTCCTGTGGACCCTGGTCGTGGTGGGCTGGATCGGCTGGCTCTGCTTCGCCGGGTCGGTGCTGGTGGAGATCCCGGCGCAGCTGCGCGGGCGCAGCGCCCGGCGGGTGTTCGCGCTGGGCTGGAGCCAGCGGATGGCGGGCGGCCTGGTCGGTGCGGTGCTGGCGCTGCTGCCGACGGCCGGGGCGGCGCTGGCGGCCTCGCCCGCCGCGGCGACCACCACGGTCGGGCTGCACCCGCCGGTCGCGGCGGTGGCGCGGGCTGAGGCGGGCCCGGTGGCGGGACCGGTCGCGGTCGGCCGGCCCGGGACGGTGCGGACCCCGGCCCAGCCGACCTACCGGGTGCGCGAGGAGCGCCCGGCGGAGAGCCTGTGGAGCATCGCCGAGAAGGAGCTCGGCTCCGGCGCGCGCTGGAAGGAGATCGCCCGGCTCAACCAGGGCCGGACCATGGACGCCGGTGGCCGCCGCTTCGACGCGGACCAGCCGATCCACCCCGGCTGGGTGCTGCTGATGCCCGCCGACGCCGCGTCGGCGGGCGATGCCGCCGGTAGGACCGCGCAGACCGGGTCGCAGCAGGCGGCCGACGGCCACCGGACCCAGGTGGTGGTCAAGGCCGGGGACACCCTGTCCGGACTGGCCCAGGAGGACATGGGCAACGCCGACCGGTGGCCGGAGCTGTTCGCCGCCAACAAGGGGGTGCGGGCTCCGGACGGGGTGCGGCTGGAGGACCCGAACCTGATCGAGCCGGGAATGGTGCTGACGGTGCCTCAGGCCGGGTCCGCGCCGCCGGTCACGCCCCCGGCAGCGCCCCCGGTCACGCCGCCGTCCGGCACGGCGTCCGGTCCGCCGTCCGGGTCCGCCCCGGTGACCGGCACGCCGACGACGGGGACGCCGTCGCACGCCCCGAGTGCCGGCCCGCAGCCCACCGGCACCCACGGCGGCGCGCCCGCCTCCGGCGCGGCCCACCCGAGCCACCCGGTGCCGACCCAGGCCGCGCCGAGCCAGCACGTCCCGGCCACGGTCCCGGCCGTCCCCCCGGCGGCGCCGCCGACCCAGGCCGCGGCGCCCGCGCCGACCCACACCGGGTCGGCCTCCTCGGCCTCCTCGGGTGTCGAGGAGGGCCTGATCGGCGGCACCGCGCTGCTCGCCGCCGTGGTCCTCGGCGCGGTGGCGGTCCGTCGGGCCGGACGGCCCCGCAATCCGGCGCAGCGGCGACAGGCGCAGCACCGGCCGCGGACCGACCCCCGGCAGACCGGCGCGGCGCTGCCCGCCTCGCTGCTGGAGCCGGTGCCGCCGCCGTTCGCCGCCCTGCGCGGCCGGGCGGCCGAACCCGAGCCCGCCCCGCCGGTCGAGCCCGCCGCTGCTGACGAGGCGTCCGTTGCTGACGAGGTGTCCGCTCCGGTGAACGAGCCCGGGATCGCCTTCCTCGCGGCGATGTCCGCCCGGCAGGACGCCATCGGGCTCGACCTGCTCGACCGCGCCCTGCGCAGCCTCGCCCGCACCGCTGCCGCCGAGGGGCGGCGGCTGCCCGCGCTCACCGTGGTCCGGATCACCCCGGCCCACACCGTGGAACTGCACCTGGCCACCCCGGCCCCGCCGATCGAGCCGTTCCGGGCCGCGCACGCCTCCACGGTCTGGTGGTGCCCCGCCGACTCGGACCAGGTGCTCCCGGCCCGGGACGCGGCGGCCGTGCCCGCCCCGTACCCGGCCCTGGTCAGCCTCGGCACGGCGGCCGAGGGCAGCATCGTGCTGGTCGACCTGGAGGCGGTCCGGCTGGTGCACCTGTCCGGTGCGCCGAAGGCGGTCACCGAGGTGCTGCGCACCCTCGCCCTGGAGCTGGCCTTCACCCCGCTGGCCGACCAGGTCACCGTCCACACCGTGGGCGTGGCCGAGGAGTTGGAGCCGGCCGCGGAGGGACGGCTGCGGGTCCACGACAGCCTGCGGGAGGCGGTCGCGGCCGTGTCCGCGCGCGACCACGAGGTGCGCACGGCGCTGGCCGAGGCGGGCGCGAACACCCCGCGCGAGGCCAGGAGCAGGGGTGCGGCCGGTGCGGCCTGGGCCCCGGAGATCGTGCTCTGCGCCACCGTCCCGGACGGGACCATGCCGGAGGAGCTGGGCAGGATGCTCGACGCCAGCCCGCGCGGCAGCGTCGCCGTGGTCGCCTCCGCGCCGCCGCCCGGCGCGGGCCCGATGGCCCGGTGGACCCTGCCGACGACCGGCCCGGCCACCCTGCCGGGGCTCGGCATGAGCGTGGAGCTGCAGCATCTGAACGACCATCAGTACCTGCAGTGGCTCGGCCTGTTGGGCACCGCACCGATCGTTCCCGAGGTGCTGGAGGAGCCGGACGAGTTCGCCGCGGCGCCGCCCCGGGGCGGCGGTGGCGGGCAGACGGCCGGCCCCTCGTCGGTCCCGCCCGGCCTCGCCGCCCGTCCCGAGCCGCGGCCGGAACCGCACCTGGAGTCCGGTCCGGAGTCCCGTCCGGAGCCGCGCTTGGAGTCCCGTCCGGAACCGCCTGCCGGGGCGCGGCCCGACCCGCGGTTCGACATCGCCCCCGCGCTCGACCCGTGGGCCGTCCGCAGCCCCTGGCCGGACCCGGCCTCGGTCGAGAACCAGGACGCCGCCGAGAGCGTCGAGGCCGCGCACGAGCTGACGCTGCGCCGACTCCGGGCCGGGGACCACCAGGGCGCCGAGGCCGCCGCGTTCGCCGGGCTCAGCCCGGCCCCGGACACCGAGCTGCTGCACCGCGACCTGCTCTGCGTCTACGCCGACGCCGGGGCCACCGAGCAGCTGCACAAGGCCGTGCACCGGCTGGAGCGCCTGGCCGCCCGCAACGGCAGGGCGCTGGAGCCGGAGACCGACGCCTTGATCGCCGAACTCCGGGGGACCGGTGGTGCGGCGTGACAGCGGCGGTAGGGTGACAGGCCAGGCACTGGGCCTACGGTTCTGACGAGGTGACACGCTAGTGGTGGCGAGCGAGACGGTGGCCCGGGGGGCCAATCCGCGCGGGCGGATACTCGTGGTCGAGGGCGGCGCCGGACGGCAGGCCCGCCGCTTCCCGCCGCGCGGCGGACGCCCGGCGCCCGCGCTCTCGGTCATCCTGGCCGCCATCTCGCCGCAGGTGCTGCTCGCCGCGGACGCGGTGGACACGGTGCACCTCCCGTCCGCCACCGACGCCGCCGGGATCCTGTCCCACCTGCGGGCCGCGGTCCGGCACCCGGGACCGCTGCTGGTGCACCTCGGCGGACACCTGGTCAGGAACCGCCGCACCGGCGGCGCGGAGCTCGACCTCGGCGAGGACCGGCTGGCCTGGCAGGCGCTGGTCGAGGAACTGCGGCTGCGCCCGGTCGAGACCACCTCGCTGGTCGTCGCCGACCTCAGCGCGGACGAGGACGTGCTGCCGCCGCTGCGGGTGGTCCCCTCCCCGCTGGGGGCGGGGCTGCCGCTGTGGGCGGCGGTCAACCCCGACCCGCGGCAGGTCGGCACCTTCACCCGGGCCCTGGTCGAGACCCTGCACGGCGGACGCCCCGGCGCGGACGGCGAGTTGACCCCGGAACAGCTGCACCAGCAGGTGCACTCGGTGCTCCGACCGGACGTGCTGCTGGTCGCCTCGCACAGCGCGGGGCAACAGGTCTTCCGCAACACCGCCCGGCGGCTGGAACCGGCCCCGGTTTCGGCCTCGGCCGACGCGGTGCCGCCCGCCGACACGGTGCCGATGGACGCCGTGCCGGCAGGCTTCCTGCCCGTGCTGCCGACGGGCCTCCCGCCGCTGCCGGAACACCCGCCGACGGTGCACCTCCAGGCCGTCGCCCCACCGCCCGGGGGCGCCGTCCCGCCACCCGGCACCGTCGCCTCCCCGCCCGGCGCAACCGTCCCGGACGACGACTACCAGCAGGCCATAGGCGTGATCGTGGCCGCCGCGGACGCAGGCGAGCACACCCGCGCCGCCACCTTCGCGCGCGAGCTCGAACGGGAGGCGCTGGCCGCCCACGGCCCGGACGCGGAACCGTTCCTGCGGGTGCGTCAGGTCCGAGCGCACGTCTCCCGGCTCGCCGGGGAGCAGGCCGAGGCCGCCGAGCTGTACCGGGCCGTCGCACTCGGCCTGCTGCGCACCCGCGGCGCCGACGACAAGGAGACCCGCCAGGCCACCGCCAACGCCGAGGCCTGCTGGCGCGCGGTCGAGGACGACGCGGAGGCCCGTCGGCTCGGCCCCGACATCCTGCTGCTCCGCCGCGACGTTCCCGACACCCGCCGCCTCCGCGCCGTCGAGAAGCACCTCGCCCGCCTGGAAGCGGCAACCACCCCCGCCCGCTGAACCGTGTGCCTACGATGAACCGGTGCCCAGCAAAGCGGAGTTGCGCCGGATGCGATGGTCGCTCTACTGGACCGGCGCCCTGTCCCGGCGACTGATCGGCCGTCTGCTCGCCGGTGACAGCGGCGACCGGCTCCAGCCCCGCTGGCTGCCCCGCCGCTGGGTGACGGTGGTGTACGGGGACATCGACCCCGAAGCCGGTGTCGGCGTCCTGTGGCTGGTGTCGCACCCCGGGCACGAGAACGGGACAGAGCACACCGTGTTCTTCGAGCGCTGCGGCGAGGAGTGGCAGTCCACCGGCAGCGCCAGTGGCGGGGCTGCGGACGAGAACCCGCCCCGCAGGCGCCCGGCGGTGGGCAGCACCGGCCAGCTCGGCATGATCGAACTCAACGGGGGCGGCGGTGGCCTGAGCCGCGCCCACCTCCTCCGGAACCCGGACGGCTGGACGTCGGCCCCGTGGGTCGGCTCCCACACCCTCCGGGTGGCCGCCGAGGTGGACCATCTCCTGGTCGGCGGTCGACGGATCCAGGTGCCCGAGGACGGTCGGCTCATCGTGGCGTGGAAATCACCCCCGTCCACGGTCCGCGGCGGCGTGCGCCCACGCATCGCCGCGATCGGCCCCGGCGGCGCGGAGCTCTCCGTGATCAGCCCCCGCGACCGGATGGACAGCTACACCTGGTCGTTGCTGACGGAGTAGCCCCCCGGCTGCTCCCGCTACGCCGGGTAGGGGTGGAAGGCGACGGTCGGGATGGGGAAGCCGAGCGGAGCGGGCAGCGGGATGGGCTGGCCGAAGGCCCCCTTAGCGTGCTCCCGGTACCCGCCGTCGGTCAGTTGCAGGACCAGCCAGGTGCCGTCGCGGGGGTCCACGATCACGTAGACCGGGATACCGGCACGCTGGTAGGCATCGCGTTTTGTCTCGTAGTCGCGCTGCGCGGCTCCCCGCCCGGCACTGACCGTCTCCACGACGGCGAGGACGATGGAAGCGGGCCAGTCGCGTACGTCCTCGGGGATGTCGGCGGCCAGGGCGATGGCGACGTCCGGGCGGGGTCTGTCACTGGGGCCGATTTCGATGCCCCGCTCGGAGAACGCCTCGAACGGCTCGGGCACGGTGCGCACGAAAACCCGGCCGGGGACGTCGTGCAGGTGGGTCGGATTGGCCTGCATGACGATCTGGGAGTCCAGCAGTTCCGCCCAGGCTCCGGAGGGCAGCTCCAGTTCGTTCCAGAGCCGCTGGATCTCGCGTTCCTCGTCACCCGCATACGTCATGCCTGCAACGTTATCCGGATCAGCCCGGCTGGGAAACGTCCGGTCCGAGCGTCCCGTGGCGGGTGAACGGCCACTGGTGCGGTGGGCGGGAGAGCAGCTCGGCCGGGGGTTCGGGCAGGCGCGGCGGGGTGGTCCCCGGGGTGTGCAGGATCACCACGACGCGGTCGTCCGCGGCGGTGTAGACCTCGGCGCTGCCGCCGTCGGGGGCAGGGAGCCCCCGCACCCAGGCGAGCAGCTCGGCGAGGCGGTCCCGAGCCGCCCGGACCTCCCACATCAGCGTGTCCGGCCCGCCGCCGGAGGCCCCGGTCACCACGGGGACGGGGCGTAGTCCTTGAGGAACACGCCGAGCAGGTCCTCGCCCTGCTCGCCGCGCACGATCGGGTCGTAGACCCGGGCCGCGCCGTCGACCAGGTCCAGCGGGGCGTGGAAGCCCTCGTCGGCGAGCCGCATCTTGTCCGGGTGCGGGCGCTCGTCGGTGATCCAGCCGGTGTCCACCGCGGTCATCAGGATGCCGTCGTTGTCCAGCATCTCCTGGGCGCTGGTGCGGGTCAGCATGTTCAGCGCGGCCTTGGCCATGTTGGTGTGCGGGTGGCCGGGGCCCTTGTAGCCGCGGCTGAACTGGCCCTCCATCGCGGACACGTTCACCACGTACTTGCGCCGGGCCGGGGACGCGGCCATCGCCGGGCGCAGCTTGCTGACCAGGATGAACGGCGCGGTCACATTGCACAGCTGGACTTCGAGCAGCTCGATCGGGTCGACCTCGTCGATCTTCTGGCTCCAGCTGTTCACCGGGTCCAGGTCGGGCACCAGGCCGCCCGCGTCGATCGCCGTCCCGGCCTCCACCAGCGCGGCCGAGGCCGAGCCGCTGGTCAGCGCGAGCGCGGTGAGCGCCTGCGCGCTGAGCGCACCCCGCTCGCCGCGCGACTGGCTCGGCAGAGCAGGCTGGCGGCTGAGGTCGAAGCGGCCCAGCACGGTCGCCTCCGGCAGTTCCCCGGCGGGCAGCGGCGCGTCCTCCGCGGTGATCAGCTCGGCGTAGGCGCCGGCCGAGCGGCGGACGGTCTGCGCGGCGTTGTTGATCAGGATGTCCAGCGGCCCGGCCGCGGCGACCGAGTCGGCCAGCGCGATGACCTGCGAGGGGTCGCGCAGGTCGATGCCGACGATGCGCAGCCGGTGCAGCCACTCGGCGCTGTCCGGCATCGCGGTGAAGCGGCGGATGGCGTCGTTGGGGAAGCGGGTGGTGATGGTGGTGTGCGCGCCGTCGCGGAGCAGCCGCAGCGCGATGTACATGCCGATCTTGGCCCGGCCGCCGGTGAGCAGCGCCCGCTTGCCGCTGAGGTCGGTACGCGCGTCCCGGCGGGCCCGGTTCTCGTGCGCGCAGGGCTGGCACAGCTGGTGGTAGAAGGCGTCGACCTCGGTGTAGCGGGTCTTGCAGATGTAGCAGGAGCGGGGCCGCTCCAGCACACCGGCGATCGGCCCGGTGGTCAGCGTGGTGAGCTGGAGGCCCTGGGTCTCGTCGTCGATCCGGTCCGCCGCGCCGGTCGCGGTGGCCTCGGTCACGGCCTTGTCGTTGGCGGTCTTGGCCGCGCGCCGCTCCTGGCGGCGGCGCTGCTTCACGGTCCGGTAGAGACCGGCCGTGGCCAGCCGGATCGCGATGGCGTCCGGGTGGTCGATCGGGAGCTGATCCAGCTCGGCGAGCACGGCGAGGGCCAGCTCCAGCCGCTCCGGCGCGATCCCGGGCACGTCCGCGACCGGCACGTCCGCGACCGGGGCGTCCTCCACCGGGGCGTCCTCCACCGGGGCGTCGGTGAGGATGGTGCCGCCGTCAGGTCCTGCGCTCATGCCGATAGCCGTTCCGTGGATGGAGGGAAAGGGGAGGGAGGAGGTGCCGGCCGCTGGATGCGCCAACTGAGACACCTTACGCAGTCGCACACCGCAGACCCAAACGGCCGGTGCCCCTCCCCGGAAGGCCCACCCGGCGCGCGGTTCGGCCGTCCAGCACGCAGAGTGAGCACATGGCGACGAATCAGACGACATTCCGGGTCAACAGGCGACTGCTCGCGGTGGGCGCGGTGCTCACCGGCACGGGGGCGGTGCTGGCCCTGGTCGGTACCGCGATCGCGGGAACCGCGCTGGCCACGGCCGGGCGCGGCTGGGTGCAGAACCTGGAGACCCCGCCCACCGAGCTGGCGACCCGCGCGATGCGCGGGGCCAAGGCCGCGTCCCAGGCCGCTTCACACGCGGGCGCGGACGCCTGGCGCACCCAGGCCCAGTAGGCACGGACGTAGGCCCAGTAGCCCGGCAGCAGCGGCACCGACACCCGGCGGGCGGGACCCGGCTTCCCGTTCCGCCGTCGGCGGAAGAACTCCGCCGACGGCGGAACGCCCTTTCGGCCGCCGCCGCGCCGGGCTGACACTCGATCACATGAAACTCCTTGTGATCGGCGGTTCGGTGTTCCTCGGCCAGGCCTTCGCGCGTGCGGCTCTCGCCCGCGGCTGGGAGGTGACCACCTTCAACCGCGGGCTGTCCGGCCCGGACGAGCCCGGGGTTCACGCCGTCCACGGCGACCGGGAGCAGCCCGACGACCTGGCCCGACTGGTCCAGGCGGGCCCCTGGGACGCGGTGGTGGACTGCGGCTACGTCCCCCGGGTGATCGGCGCCTCGGTCGCCGCCCTGGCCGGGTCCGCGTCGACCTATCTCTATGTCTCCAGCATCAACGCCTACCCCGACTTCTCCGCGCTCCCGGTGGACGAGAGCTCCCCGCAGCACGAGTGCGCCCCGGACGCGGGGCCGGACGACGGCGACTACGGCCAGCTGAAGGTCGGCTGCCAGCGCGCGGTGCAGGAGGGCTTCCCGGGCCGGGCGCTGATCATCCAGCCGGGCCTGATCATGGGCCCCGGCGACCGCGCCCGCCGTACCACCTGGTGGCTGCGCCGCGCGGCGGAGGGCGGCCGGATGGTCGCCCCCGGCGCGCCTGACCGGGAGATGCAGCTGATCGACGCCCGCGACATCGCGGAGTTCGGCCTGGACCGGATCGAGGCCGAGGACAGCGGCACCTACCTGACCAGCGGCACCCCGGCCAACACCAGCTGGGGGGAGTTCCTCGGCAGCTGCGTCGAGGCCACCGGCGGCAAGGCCGAGCTGGTCTGGATCGACGACGACCAACTGCTGCTGGACCACGACGTCGAGCCCTGGTCCGAGCTCCCGCTGTGGTTCCCGCAGCGGGAGGACTTCGCCGCCACCTGGAAGCCCTCCTCGGCCAAGGCGATCGCGGCCGGCCTGCGCTGCCGCCCGGTCCCGGAGTCGGTCCGCGACACCGCGCAGTGGCTGTTCGCCCCCGGCGGCCTGGAGACCGCCTTCGCCGACTACCGCACCATGGCCGGCCAACGCCGCCTCACCCCGGAAAAGGAAGCCACCCTCCTCGCCGCCTGGGACGCCCGCTGACCGCGGGCACGGCCGGGGTCCCGGAGCAGTACATCGCCTTGGAGGAGCATCCGGACACGGGGCTGGTCCTGTTCTTCCAGTACACGGAGTCCGACCCGGCCAGGTGGGGCGACTGGCCGGCGTCGGTGCGACGGGGGATCGCTGATGGCGGATCTGTGGATCCGCATCGCTGAGGTCAGCGGGCTCCGCCGTTGACGTAGAGGGTTTGGCCGCTGACGTAGGAGGCGTCGTCGGAGGCGAGGAAGGCGACGACTGAGGCGACCTCGTCCGGCTGGCCGACCCGGCGCAGCGGGGTGCGTTCGGCGGCCTGCTCCTGGTGCTGCTCCGGGGTGGCGCCGACCCGTTCGGCGGTGGCGGCGGTCATGCCGGTGGCGATGTAGCCCGGGGCGACGGCGTTGACGTTGACGTTGAACGGGCCAAGCTCGATGGCCAGGGTCGCGGTCAGGCCCTGGATGCCGGCCTTGGCGGCGGCGTAGTTGGCCTGGCCCCGGTTGCCCAGCGCGGAGCGGGAGCTGAGCGAGACGATCTTGCCGTACTTCTGCTTGCACATGTACGTCTGGGCGACGTGGGAGCAGTTGTAGGCGGAGGTCAGGTTGACCGTGATGACGGCGTCCCAGTCGCTTTTCGGCATCTTGAAGAAGAGGTTGTCCCGGGTGATCCCGGCGTTGTTGACCAGGATGTGGATTCCGCCCAGCTCCTCCGCGATCCGGGCGAAGACCGCCTCGACCGCGTCGTAGTCGGCCACGTCGCAGCCGTACGCCCGCGCGCTGCCGCCCTTGGCGGTGATCGCGTCCGCGGTGCCCCGGGCGCGTTCGCCGGTCAGGTCGACCACGGCCACGGTCGCGCCCTCGGCGGCGAGGCGCTGCGCGGTGGCCGCGCCGATGCCCTGCGCCGCCCCGGTGACGACGGCGACCCTGCCGGTGAAACGGGTCATGGGTATCCCTCCAAAGCGTGAGTCGCGACCCCTGCGGACGCGAGGAAACGAGAAGACGTAAGCGGGCAACCGCCCGCGGGCCGGTGCCGACTACCCCCGGTCGACCAGCACCGCGGTGCCCTGGCCGACGCCCACGCACATCGTGGCCAGGCCACGACCCGCGCCGGTGCGGGCCATCCGGTGCAGCAGGGTGGTGAGGATCCGCGCGCCCGAGCCGCCCAGCGGGTGGCCCAGCGCGATCGCCCCGCCCTGCGGGTTGACCAGGCCCGGGTCGATGCCCAACTCCTGGACGCAGGCCAGCGCCTGGGCCGCGAAGGCCTCGTTGAACTCGGCCGTGTCGATGCCGTCCAGCGCCCGCCCGGTCCGCGCCAGCACCCGGCGGACGGCCGGGACCGGGCCGATGCCCATCACGTCCGGGCCCACCCCGGCGCTGGCGCCGCCGACGTAGCGGCCCAGCGGCTCCAGCTCCAGCGAGCGCAGCGCCTCCTCGCTGACCAGCAGCAGCCCGGCCGCGCCGTCGTTCATCGGCGAGGCGTTGCCGGCCGTGACCGTGCCGCCGGGCCGGAACACCGGCTTGAGCGAGGCGAGCTTCTCCAGGGTGGTGTCCGGGCGGATCGACTCGTCCTGGCTGACGCTGCTGCCGTCGGCCAGCGTCACCGGGACGATCTCGGCGTCGAACAGGCCGTCCTTGCGGGCGGCTGCCGCGCGCTGGTGGCTGAGCAGCGCGAAGGCGTCCTGCTGCTCGCGGCTGACGCCGTAGCGGGCGGCGACCTCCTCGGCGGTCTCGCCCATCGAGAGCACCCCGTGCAGCTCGTGCATCCTCGGGTTGGTCATCCGCCAGCCGAGCTTGGTGTCGAAGATCTCGGCGTTGTGCGGCAGCGCCACCTCGGCTCGCGGCAGCACGAACGGCGCCCGGCTCATCGACTCCGAGCCGCCCGCGAGCACGATGTCGGCCTCGCCGGAGCCGATGGCGCGGGCGGCGGTGGTGACCGCCTCCAGGCCGGAGGCGCAGAGCCGGTTCAGGGTCGCGCCGGGCACCGTGTCCGGGATTCCGGCCAGCAGCACCGCCATCCGGGCCACATTGCGGTTGTCCTCGCCGGACTGGTTGGCGGCGCCCCAGAAGACGTCGTCGATCCTGGCCGGGTCGAGCGCGGGCACGCTGTCCAGCACGGCCCGGACCGCGGTCGCCGCCAGGTCGTCCGGCCGGACGCTCGACAGCGCGCCGCGCAGCCGGCCGATGGGGGTGCGGCGGGCCGCTGCGAAGTACACAGGGCGCATGGTCGGGCTCCTTCGGGACGTGCGGGGAGGGTGTGGTGCGGAGAGGTGCAGGGCGGATCAGAAGGCGTTGACGCCGGTCAGGGCCCGGCCGATGAGCAGTTTCTGGATCTGGCTGGTGCCCTCGTAGAGGGTCAGCACCCGGGCGTCGCGGACGTACTTGCCGACCGGGTACTCGTCGATGAAGCCGTAGCCGCCGAAGACCTGCAGCGCGGTGTTGGAGGCCTTCACCGCCGCCTCCGAGGCGTAGAGCTTCGCCACCGACGCCTCGGTGGCGAACGGCTGCCCCCGGTCGATCAGGTCGGCGACCCGCCAGACCAGCAGCCGGGCGGCGTCCAGCTCGACCTTGATGTCGGCCAGCATCTCCTGCACCAGCTGGTGCGCGGCGATCGGCTTGCCGAACTGCTCGCGCTGGGTGGAGTAGGCCACCGCCGCGTCCAGCGAGGCCTGGATCAGCCCGACGCAGCCCGCGGCGACCGACATCCGGCCCTTGGCCAGCGCCGCCATGGCGATCCCGAAGCCCTTGCCCTCCTCGCCCAGCATGGCGCTGTGCGGCACCCGGACGTCCTCGAAGACCAGCTCGGCGGTGGGCTGGCCGCGCAGGCCGAGCTTGCCGTGGACGGTGTTCCGGGTCAGGCCGGGGGTGTCGGTCGGTACCAGGAAGGCGCTGACGCCGCGGTGCCCGGCCTGCGCCGGGTCGTCGCCGCCGGTGCGGACGAAGACCAGGGCGACCTCGGCCCAGGTGCCGTTGGTGATGAACATCTTGCTGCCGTTCACCACCCACTCCTCGCCGCTGCGCACCGCCCTGGTGCTGAGGTTCCCGGCGTCGGAGCCGGTCCCCGGCTCGGTCAGCGCGAAGCAGCCCAGCGCCTCGCCGGAGGTGAGCCGGGGCAGCCACCGCTGCTTCTGCGCCTCGGTGCCGTAGTGGGCGACGGTCTTGCCGACCAGGCCCAGCGAGACCGACAGCAGCCCGCGGACCGAGGAGTCGCCGCGGCCCAGCTCCTCGGTCACCAGGACGTAGGAGAGGTGGTCGCCGCCGGAGCCGCCGTACTCCTCGGGGATGGTCAGGCCGAGGAAGCCGAGGTCGCCCAGCTTCTTCACGATCCCGCGATCGACCTGCTCGGCGCGGTCCCATGCGGTGGAATGGGGGACGATCTCGCGATTGACGAAGTCGGCCGCGAGCGCGCGGACGGCTGCCTGCTCCTCGTCGAGCTCCAGGTTCACGGGGTCCTCGGTCCTCGGTGGGGTGTCGTGCAATAAACTAGCACTGCAAGTTTTTGGACTCCAGCCCGGTCGCTGGGTGTTGTGAAGGTCACCGGGTGTGGTGAAGGGAGATGCGTCGTGGCACGACCGCGCAACCCACTGCTCAGCCGCGAGCGCATCGTCGCCGCGGCGCTGGAGCTGGTGGACACCGAGGGCCTGACAGCCCTGTCGACCCGGCGGCTCGCGGCCGTCCTCGGGGTGAGCGGGCCCTCGCTCTACAACCACTTCGCCACCAAGGAGCAGCTGATGGACGCGGTGGTGGACGAGGTGGTCGGCGAGGTCGACCTGTCGATGTGGGAATCTGTCGACACCGACGGCTGGGCCGGACCGGTCACCGCCTGGGCCCGCTCCTACCGGGCCGCCCTGGTCGCGCACCCCAACCTGGTCCCGGTACTGGCACAGGGCCCCGGCCGCAGGGCGAACTCACTGCGGCTCGCCGACGCCGTCTTCGGCGGCCTGGTCGACGCCGGGTGGGCCCGCGGCGACGCCACCCGGATCGGCGCGCTGATGCGCTACTTCGTCTACGGGTCTGCGCTGGGCTCGTTCGCCGGCGGCTTCGTGGACGACCAGGAGATCTACGCCGCCGAGTACCCGCACCTCGGCCAGGCGCACCTGCTCGCCGAGCACCGCCGCAGCGTCGACGAGGGTGCGTTCGAGACCGGCCTCACCGCCTTGGTCGAGGGGCTGTCGCGGCAGTATCCACATCCACGCAGACCGACTCCCGGGCCCAGCGCAGCACCGTCCGCTGCGCCGCCGACGGGGCCCCGGCCGCGGCCGTGACCACGCAGTCGATCTCGTCCGGCGCGGCGAAGGAGCTGAGCGAGGTCCGGCCGCACTGCTCGGCGGTGGCCAGCACGCAGGTGCGGGCCGCCGACTGGACCAGGGCGCGCCTGGTCTCGCAGTCGGCGAGGCTGTCGGTGCTCGCGCCGTGCGGGCCCTCAAGACCGGCGCAGTCGAAGAAGGCCAGCTCAAGCCGCATGCTGCGGAGCACCATCGCGGTGACCGGGCCGTGCAGCATGTCGTCCCTGGGGCTGTGGTAGCCGCCGGTGAGGATCACCGTCGGCCGGTCCCTGCCCCGGCCCGAGCGGCCCAGCACCGACGCGGTCAGCAGCGAGTTGGTGACCACGGTCAGGCCGGGCAGCTCGCGCAGGTGCACCGCGAGCTTGTGGATCACCGGCCCGCCGGTCAGCCCGATGATCCGCTGCCCGCGCAGGGTACGCGCCGCCGCGGCGGCGGCGATGGCCTCCTGTTCTGACGGTGTGTCGGCGGGTGTCCTGGACGGCGCGCTCGCGGCCCCCACGTCAGCCCTTGCTCGAACCGAGCGACAGGCCGGCGATGAACTGCTTCTGCAGCAGCACGTAGACGACCAGGGTCGGCACGGCCGCGATCAGCGCCCCGGCGGCGATCATGTTCTGGTTGCTGACGAACTGGCCCTGCAGGTTCGCCAGCGCCGAGGTGACCGGGCGCTTGTCGCCGGACGACATCAGGGTGATCGCCCAGAAGAAGTCGTTGTAGATCCAGGTCGTCAGCAGGGTGGCCAGCGCGGCCAGGGCCGGACGGCACAGCGGCAGGGTCAGCCGCCAGTACCGGGTCCACAGGCCGGCCCCGTCGACCAGCGCCGCCTCGTACATCTCGTCCGGGACGGACTTCATGTAGTTGCTCAGCACGAAGACGCAGAAGCCGAGTTGGAACGCGACATTGATGACGATCAGGCCGAAGGCCGAGTTGTACATCAGGCCGCTGCCGCCGCTGAGGAAGTCCGGCAGCGGGATCTGCAGGAAGATCCGGTAGAGCGGGGTGATGATCACCTGCTGCGGCAGCAGGTTGCCGGCCGTGAACACGATCAGCAGGGTGACGTTGAGCTTGACGTTCACCCGGGTCAGCACGAAGGCGACGCCGGAGGCCAGCAGCAGCACGATGATCACCGCGGGGACGGTGATCACCACCGAGTTCCAGAAGAAGTGGAGCATGTCCGACTGGTTCCAGGCATTGGTGAAGTTGCTCAGCGTCAGGGTGTGCGGCAGCGAGACATAGCCGTACTTGCTGGTCTCCGAGTACGGCCGCAGCGCCACGTACAGGGCGAACGCGATCGGCAGCAGCCACAGCACGCAGGCGCTGATCAGGAACAGCTGCGAGGCGGCCTGGCCCCAGGCGCGCGGCTTGGGCCCCGGCCTGGACTGCTGCCGGGGCGCGGTCGTGGTGGGTATCGCGGTGTCGGTCATTCGGCAGCCTCACGGCGGAACGTCTGGTACAGGAAGATGCTGATCGGCACGAGCGAGATGACCAGGAGCACCACGCCCAGCGCGGAGCCGAAGCCGACCCGCTGGGTCTCGCCGACGATGTTGGAGGTGACCAGCACCGAGAGCAGCTCCAGGCCGTTCACCCCCTTGTTGGTGATGTAGACCAGGTCGAAGGCGCGCAGCGACTCGATCACGGTGACCACCATGATCACGATGTTGATCGGCTTCATCACCGGGAAGATCACCCGCCAGAAGGTCTGCCACGGGTTGGCCCCGTCGACCAGGGCGGCCTCGCGCAGGGTGGGGTCGACCGCCTTGAGCCCGGCCAGGTAGAGCACCATGACGTAGCCGGCCTGCCGCCAGGTGGCCTCGACCAGCACCGCCCAGAGGTTGAGGTGCGGGTTGCCGAGCCAGTCGATGGCGTTGCTGTTGCCGTTGCGCCCGATCACGGTGTTGATCAGGCCCAGGTTCTGCGAGTACATGAACTCCCAGATGATCCCGATCAGCGCGAGCGACAGCATCACCGGCAGGAACAGGATGCTCTGGTACATCCGGCTGCCCTTGATGCCGCGGTCGATCAGCACCGCGAACAGCATGCCCAGCGGGGTGGCCACGAAGATGAACACGGCCAGCCAGATCAGGTTGTGACGGACCGCCGGCCAGAACTCCGGATAGATCGTCGCGGCCTGGTGGTAGTTCTGCACCCCGTACAGGCAGCCGTTGTTGAGGATCGAGGGGACGTTGGGCAGGCAGGCCTTGCCGCTGAGGCTGCCCACGCCGTTCCACTTGGTGAACGACAGCAGCACGGTCGCCAGCGCCGGGACCCAGACGAAGGCCAGGTCCAGCAGCAGCGGGATGCCCAGCAGCAGCGCGACCACGACCTTGTCGCGCCCGGAGAGCCGGCGCAGGCCGCCGCGACGGCGGCGCCGGACCGGGGGAGTCGTCCCCGCCGGTTCCGCCGACGCCGCCGCGCCTGCTTCGGTGGTGCTTGAACTCATGAGGTGTAGATCGCCTTCGCCTGGTCCTCGGCGCTCTTCTGCAGCGACGCGATGCTGCTGGTGGTCGGGTTGTCGATGAACTTCTGGATGATCGAGATCATCGCGGTGGCCATCGCCGGGTCGGCGTCGCGGTCCATGAACTGGGCCACCGCCTTGCACTTGGCGATCTCGGTGACCGACTTCTTCTGGATCGCGTCGTAGGTCGGCACGCTGAGCCCGTTGGCCAGGCCGACGTCCCACTGGTCGGTCTTGAGGAAGTTGGCCTCGGCCGCGCCGGTGCCGATGTACTCCAGGACGGCCTTGGCGGCGTCCGTGTTCTTGGCCTTCTTGCTGAGCATGAAGCCGTCCGTGGGGGCGTCCATGTAGTCCTGCCCGTAGGTCGGGTTGATCTCGGGGAAGACGAAGAAGTCCAGGTCGTCCAGGTTCGCCTTGTCGCTGACGTACTGCGCGGCGACCTGGTTGGTGCCCTGGAACATCATCCCGGCCTGCTTGGCCTCCAGCGCCTTCGCGGCGTCCTGCCAGATCCGGCCGTTGGCGCCGGTCTGCAGGTACGGCATCAGCTCGGCCCAGTGCTGGAACACCGTGGCCACACCCTGGTCGGTCCACGGGATCTGGTGCTTCATCAGCTTGCTGTGGTAGTCGAAGCCGTTGATCCGCATGTTCAGGATGTCGAAGGTGCCGAGGCCGGGCCAGCCGTCCTTGTCGGCGAAGGCGATCGGGACGATGCCGTCGGCCTTCATCTTCTTCGCCAGCGCCAGATACTGGTCCCAGGTGGTGGGGACGGTGTAGCCCTTGGCGGCGAAGACGCTCTTGTTGTAGAAGACGACCCAGGGGTAGTTGTAGAGCGGCACCAGGTACTGGTGTCCGTCCAGGCCGGTGGAGAGCGCCTTGGCGGCCGGGCCGAAGCTGCCGCCGATCTTCTCCCAGACGTCGTCGATCGGCTGGGCCAGGCCCTGCGCGGCGAAGTACTGCATGCGGTAGCCGGCGAACCAGGTGAACAGGTCGTCAGGAGTGCCCTGCAGATAGCTGGTGATGTTGTTCTGGAAGGTGTTGTGGTCCACGGTGTTGATCTTGATCGGCGAGCCGGTCGAGGTCGTCGCCCCCGCGCACAGCGAGGCGAAGGCCGCCTTCACGCCCGGGTCGGAGTAGTTCGACCCGAAGGTGACGGTCCCTCCCTTGGAGGAGCCGGAGGAGCCGCCGGTGCTCGGCTTGCTCGAACCCGACCCGGAACTGCCGCAGGCGGTCAGCAGGCCGCCGGAGACGGCGGCGAGTCCGGCTGCTCCGGCGACACCTTTCAACAGGGTCCGACGGTTTGGCGATATTCCGGCGTCCGACATGGTGGTTCCTCCGTTGGCAGGTGGGTGGAGTCGCCTGGTGAGGCCTGCAAGCATCCCTCGGTTTCCAACAGAACTCACCAGGATGAAACGTTGTCGCAACCGCAGGGGTAGTTCTACGCCGGAAGGATCGGAGCGTCAACGCCCTGGTCCGGATGCGTTGTGAGACCGTGATCTGCTAGCCGTGCCGGGTGCCGCACGCCCTGATTGCTCATGTCCGAACCACCGGATGCCAAACAAGATCGAACGTGTTGCCTCAAGAAGCACCAAGGGCGGGTGCCCGGCGCGCTGTTCGCGCCGCACACCCGCCCCTACCTGCGCGCCCTGCCCGTCCGGCTCAGTCGAGCGGCGCCCAGGGGTCCTCCGGCAGCCGCCGCAGCAGAGCCGGACCCGGGCTCGCGTCCGGGGCGTCGTAGTAGCGGTGGAACACCGGCGTGGCCGAGCCGGACAGCGGCGGCACGATCCAGCTCCAGTCCGCCGGGACCGGACGGCCGTGCCGCCGCTCCCGCTCGATGTGCGCCAGGAAGCGGGCCGACTCGGTGTGGTGGTCCGCCATGGTCACCCCGTCCTGCTGGAAGGAGTGCAGCACCGCCAGGTTCAGTTCCACCAGCGCCCGGTCCCGCCACAGGCTGCGGTCGCTGGCGGTGTCCAGGTCGAACAGCGCCGCGACCGCGGGCAGCAGGTCGTAGCGGTCGGCGTCGCCCAGGTTCCGCGAGCCGATCTCGGTCCCCATGTACCAGCCGTTGAACGGCGCCGCCGGGTAGTCCACCCCGCCGATCCGCAGCGTCATGTCCGACACCGCGGGGACGGCGTACCAGCGCAGGCCCAGCGCGGCGAAGCCGGGGTGCTCGGGGTGCCGCAGCGGCACCTGCAGCACCGCGTCCTCCGGGAGCGGGTACCAGTCCGGCGCGCGGTCCGGCGCCGACTGCACCAGCAGCGGCAGCACGTCGAACTCCTCCTTGTCGCCCTTCCAGCCCGACTCCTGTGCCAGCGCCGCGCGTTTCGCGCTCAGCGGGTCGTCCGCGTAGCGCACCAGCTGCTCGCTCAGCAGTCGGGCGGCCGGGCGGTCCGGCCGGTCCGGGGCGAACACGCTGACCAGCGGCCGGATCCGGCCCCCGTTGGTGGCGGTCCGCAGGTGCTGGACGCACTCGTCGGCGATGTCGTCCGGATGCCGCAGGTGCCGCAGGTCGCGCACCACCAGGCTGCGCCAGTACAGCCGCCCGATGCAGCGCGCGGCGTTGCGCCAGGCGACCCGGGCCCCGAACGCCAGCTCCTCGGTGGTGTGCTCGTACGTCCCGTACGACTCCACCGCGCGGCGCACCTCGCGCAGACGCCGGTCCGGATCCCCGGCGGTCTGCGGGTTCTCCGCGGCGAACTGACGGATGAACGATTCTGCTGCCGCCAGGGTGGAGCCCGGCGCGGGTCGCCTGCGGCGGGCTAGAGCGGTCCGTTGAAATATCACGTGGATTCTTCCCTCCCGCCCCATGGGTACCCCAGGTGACGGAACGGGCGCGGAGAGTACCCGGATCTTCCCGCGCGGACGGGGAGGACCGGCTAAGATCC
Source organism: Streptacidiphilus cavernicola (assembly GCF_042510955.1). Classification (NCBI taxonomy): domain Bacteria; kingdom Bacillati; phylum Actinomycetota; class Actinomycetes; order Kitasatosporales; family Streptomycetaceae; genus Streptacidiphilus; species Streptacidiphilus cavernicola. The sequence goes on along the minus strand of NZ_JBHFAB010000019.1, from coordinate 12,857 downwards.
GGCGCGGTCCGGGGCGGGGCCGGCGGGGCCCGCGGGATCGGCGGGGCCGGCGGGGCCGGTGGGGCCGGCGGGATCGGCATTCGGTCCGGAGGTGTTCGCAGCCGGTCCGGTGGTGTCCGTGGCGGGCTGGGGCGGGCGGTCCTGTCGAGGGGCCGGGCCGGCGGGGCCCTGCTCGCGCAGTACCGGGCCGAGCCAGTGGGAGACCGGGGGCTCGGTGGCGACCACCTGGCCCAGGCTGATGCTGCCGACGACCGCGGCGCAGATGACGATCAGCCAGGACAGCAGCGTGAAGACCGGTCCGAGGCCGCCGAACTTGTTCTGGCTGTTGTTGATGGCGATCGGCATGTAGATCTTGGCGGTCAGGCTCAGCGCCGTCATCGCCACGGCGCCGAGCAGCGCGCCGGGAAGCAGCGGCAGCCAGCGGGCCCGCGCGCCGAGCAGCAGGTGCTGGGTCCACCACCACTCCAGCACGCCCGCCGCGAAGGAGAGCGGGATGCCGAGCCACAGCCCCGCCCCGAACCCGGTCCGCAGCGGCTGCTGCGCGATCATGATCAGGATCCAGGAGCAGACCCAGATGAACCAGCGCCAGGCCGCGATCCTGGTACCCGACTTGGGCAGCTCCCAGGACCGCTCGCAGAGCCGCTGCAGCACCCGGGCGCAGACCGTCGCCGACGCCAGCGCCACCAGCACCCCGATCACCCCCGTGGTCTGCACGAAGGAGTCGTTCCCGCCCTGGTAGACGGACTGCAGCTGGTCCAGCGGCGCCCCGGACAGGCCGAACACCTCGCGCAGCGAGTCCACCAGCTGGTTCCGGACGCCCTGCGGGGCGAACGCGGCGACCACGAACAGCAGCGGGAGGGCGGTCAGGAAGATCTGCGCGGCCAGCCGGGTCGCCACGTCCAGGATGTTGATCCGCACCAGTTGGGCCGCGAACCGGGTGATCACCGGCAGCCGCTGCTCCGCGGTCGCCCGCAGTCGCAGCAGGGTGGCCGGAAGCTCGTTGAGGCGCTGCCGCAGCCCCCGCGGCAGCGATTGCTGCGGCGACTGCGGGGGCTGCGGTCGGGGTCCGGTCGGCTGCGTCACCGCCCAAGCCTGCGGCAGCGGGCCGTTCGCCCGGGGGAGGTGCGGCGGAGTGTCGCAAACCTGGACGGACCGGGCGGCCCGCCCACCGCGGGGCGCTGCTCGCCGTACACTCCTGGCATGCTCAAAGCCGACCGGATCGCGCGCATCCTGGACCACGTCGCCTCCGCGGGGAGCGCGGACGTGCACCAGCTCAGCGCGCTGCTCGGGGTCTCCGGTGCGACCGTCCGGCGCGACCTGCAACTGCTGGACGAACAGGGCCTGCTGCAGCGCACGCACGGCGGCGCGGTCACCGGGTCGGTCAACCTGGAGCTGCCGCTGCGGCACAGGACCGGCCGTCGGCAGGCGGAGAAGCGCCGGATCGCACTGGCCGCGGCGGCGCTGGTCCCGGACGGCGCGGTGGTCGGGCTGACCGGGGGCACGACCGTCACCGAACTGGCCCGCGCGCTCTGCGAGGGCCGCGCGGGCGAGCGCGGGCTGACCGTGGTGACCAACGCGGTCAACATCGCGGCGGATCTGATCGTCCGTCCGGAGATCCGGCTGCTGGTCGTCGGCGGGACCGCGCGCAGCGCCAGCTACGCGCTGGTCGGCCCGGCCGCGGAGCGGATGCTGACGCAGTACCACCTGGACCTGGCGTTCATCGGGGTGGACGGCCTCACCGCGACCGAGGGCTGCACCACCTACGACGAGATGGAGGCCGCCACCGACCTGGCCTTCCTCCGCGCGGCCGGCCGCAGTGTGGTCGTGTCCGACAGCAGCAAGGTCGGCAGGACCACCTTCGCCGGGATCTGCCCGCTGGCCGCGGTCGACGACTTCGTCACCGACGACGCGCTGACCGAGGAGCAGGAGAAGACCATCACCGACGCGGGCGTCCGGGTGACCCGCGCCTGAGCGGGGGCCCGGGGCGGGGCCCGGGGCCGGGGTGCGCGGAGTACGGGGCCGGGTAACGCCGCGGGTCGGCGGTGCCTCAGGCCGGAAACGCCGCAGACCGCTGGCGCCGCGGAGCGGGTCCGGCACAGGCCGGGTGCGCCGCAGGCTGCCGATGCCGCGCGTGGGGTGGTCGCGGGTCAGGTGCGGGCCGCAGGTCAGCGGGGTGTCGGTGCGCCGAGTATCCGCAGGAGCCGGGACACCTCGGTGGCGACTGCCTCCCTCGCCGGGGCGAGCCAGCGGCGGGGGTCGACCAGGGTCGGGTCCGCGGCCAGCGCCTCCCGGACCGCCTCGGTGTAGAGGCGGTTGAGGTGGGTCGCGATGTTGACCTTGCGCATCCCGGCTGCGACCGCCGCGGTCAGCGTCCGGTCCGGGACCCCGGACGAGCCGTGCAGCACCAGCGGCACCGGGACGGCCGCGCGCAGCGCGGCGATCAGCGGCAGGTCCAGCGCGGCCTGACGGACGGTCATCGCGTGCGAGGAGCCGACCGCGACCGCCAGCGCGTCCACGCCCGTCGCGGAGACGAACGCGGCGGCCTCGGCCGGGTCGGTCCGCACGCCGGGCGTGTGCGCGCCGTCCTTGCCGCCGATCTCGCCCAGCTCCGCCTCGACCAGCAGCCCGCGGTCGTGGCACCAGGCGGTGACCTCCCGGGTGCTGCGGACGTTCTCGTCCCACGGCAGCCGGGAGCCGTCGTACATCACCGAGCCGAAGCCGCACTCCGCCGCCTCCCGGATCAGCGCGAACCCGGTTGCGTGGTCCAGGTGCAGCGCGGCCGGGACCTCCGCCGCCTCCGCCGCCGCCCGTGCTGCCGCGGCCACCGGCGCCAGGCCGCCGTGGTAGCTGACCGCGTTCTCGCTGATCTGCAGGATCACCGGCGCACCGGCGCGGGCCGCGCCGGACAGGATCGCCTCGGCGTGCTCGATCTGGATCACATTGAACGCGCCCGCGGCGAAGCCGCCCCGTTCGGCGGTCCCGAGTATCTCTGCGGTGGGGGTGAGCGGCATGGCTGGGGTTCCTCCCGGCGGTGGTCGAACGGTCGGCGGGGCGGGTCGGGGCCCGGACGGGCCGTCAGCGGCCGGCGGACGGGCCGTCCAGCACCACCGAGCGGGACAGGTGCTGCGGGTTGTCCACGTCCCGGCCCAGCCGCTCGGCCAGTGCCGCGCCGAGCCGCTGCACCCGCACCAGCTCGGCCATCGGGTCCAGCGTCCGCTGCTCCAGATGGGCGCCGGTCACCGCGATCTGCTCGGCCAGGCCCTCCGGCAGGTCGCCCAGGCTCCACACCGCGCGGCCGGGACGGGCCACGCTGATCGGGCCGTGCCGGTACTCCATCGCCGGGTGCGCCTCGGTCCACCAGGCCGCCGTCTCCCGGACCTTGAGCGCCGCCTCGCGGGCCAGGCCGTAGCTCCAGCCGCGGCCGAGGAAGCTGATCTGCTCGGCCTCCAGCAGCTCGGACGGCAGCTCGGCGGCGACCGCCGCCGAGCCGTCGGCGAGCACGCCGTCCAGCTTCTCGCCGAGCTGCGCGCGGAGCAGCAGCAGCTGGGTGGTGGGGAAACGGGTCTGCACCACCGAGTGCTCGTCGGCGAAGTCGAGCACGACCAGGTCCTCGGCCAGGTCGGCGACCGGGGTGATCGGGTCGGCGGTGATCACGGTGGTCCTGGTCTGCCCCTGGACCTGTGCCAGCAGCTCCAGCACCTCGCTGGTGGTGCCGGAGCGGGTGAGCGCGAGCACCCGGTCGTAGCGCCGGACGAAGCCGTCGCCGAGCGGGGCCTCGGAGGCGGCGAAGGCGTCGGTCTCGCCGAGCCCGGCGGACTCCCGCAGCGCGGCGTACGACTGCGCCATGAACCAGGACGTTCCGCAGCCGACCACGGCCACCCGCTCGCCGTGCCGGGGGAGCAGCGGGGCGAACTCGCCCAGCCGGTCCAGCGCCTGCTGCCAGCAGTCGGGCTGCGAGGCGATCTCTTCTGCGGTCCAGGTCATGGTCGGCTCCCCACCGGTGATGATTGAAGTTGCGCAGACCAATCGAGGACTGAGCAGAAATGAGCATACATGTGCACCTCGAAGCACGGAACACCCCGCCCGGAGTCCCGGACGGGGTGCACGGACGGTGCGGGCACGCCCGCTACGGCTGCCCCGGAACGTTCGCGAACGGTGCCGAGCCGTCCGACAGTTGCGGCAGCACCCCGGTCGCCGCGCGGACGGTGGCGGTGGCGGTGGCAGGGGCGGTCGCGGGCGCGCCCAGGTCGCGGTTCAGCACCCCGGTGATCCGCTGCAGGGTGTCGATCCCGTACTGCATGGTCTTGTCGTTGTCGGAGAGCACCGCCATCAGGTAGTCCCGGCCGCCGCCGGTGACCGCGCCGATGCTGTGCACCCGCCAGGCCCGGGTGGCCCGCGGCAGCCAGCCGTTCTTGTTGGACACCAGCGAACCGCTCGGCGCCCGGTACGGCACGCCCCACCGCTGCGACGGGATGACCTGCGACATCAGCGTCAGCGCATAGGCCCGCGAGGCCGCCGACAGCACCGCGTGGTTGTTGGTGAAGGTGTTCAGCAGCTTCACCTCGTCGTGCGCGTTGATCTGGGTCAGACCCCAGTACGGGCCGGAGCCCGGCACCGTGCTGGTCATCCCGGCCAGCTTCAGATAGGCCGCGAAGCGGGTGCGGCCGATACTGTTCCACAGGTTGGTGGCGGCGGTGTTGTCCGAGTGGGTGATCATCAGCTTGAGGTTGGAGACCTCCCAGGAGGTCAGCTTCCGGTGCTGGTCCTGGGCCCGGCGGAGCACGGCTCCCATGATGGTCGCCTTCACCACGCTCGCCGAGTCGAAGTGCCGGAAGGCGTTGACCGAGCAGAAGACCCCGGTGTTGATGTCCCAGGCGTAGAGCCCCACCGTGGACGAGCGCCCGGCCAGAGCGGCCTTGACATCGCTCGCGATCTTGGCGGCGAGGGCCGGATGGGACGTCGACGCGCAGAGCGGGGCGGCGGCGGCCCGGGCCGGGGCCGCGGCGGCGAGCGGGAGCAGGGCGGCCAGTGCTGCGCTGCCGAGGGCGGAGGCGACGAGCCGCCGGGACCGGCTGCTGCGGGGCGGAGCCAGTGGAGCCATCTGTGGTCCTCTCGATGGGAACTGACGTTCAGTCTGGAGCCGGTTCGGGCCCCGACAGCGCAGACTTCCCGGAAACCGGTTCGGTTCCTCGCCCGTCAGTCCTTGCGGCCGGTCACCGCGACCGCCACACCGAGGCCGATCATCGCCAGCCCGCCGGTGCCGCCGACCACGGCCAGGCGCCTCGGGGAGCGGGCGAACCAGGAGCGGGCGGTCGAGGCGGCCAGCCCCCAGGTGCTGTCCGAGACCAGCGCGATCAGCGTGAACACCAGCCCCAGCAGCATCAACTGCCCGGTCACGTCCCCCGCCTGGCGGTTCACGAACTGCGGCAGCACCGCGGCGAAGAACACCGTGGTCTTGGGGTTCGCCACGCCGACCGCGAACCCCTCCCCGAGCGTCCGCAGGCTGCCGCGCTCCGGTGCGGACGTGCCGAACGCCTCCTGCAGCGCCTGCCGCTGCCGGAACGCCTTGACCCCGAGGAACACCAGATAGGCCGCGCCCACCAGCTTCAGCGCGGTGAACGCCAGCACCGATCGGGCCACCAGCGGCCCGATCCCGAGGGCCACCGCGAGCACCAGGACGTAGGCGCCGACGGTGTTGCCCAGCACCGACAGCAGCGCGGTCCGCCGACCGTGCGCCAGCGCCCGTCCCACCACGAACAGCACACTGGGGCCGGGGATGACGATCAGCAGCAGGGACATGGCCGCGAACGCGGCAAGACGGTCGGCGGAGACCACGGAACCCCCCGGGGCGGTGACGTGTGCGAGCGGGTGCGCTACTGCGGCGGGAGCCGGTCCATGTGCTTCATCGCGTTCATCACGTCCAGCACGGTCAGGCTGCTGGCCGGGCCGACCGGGGCGAACACGTACACCGTCCCCGAACTGGCGAAGTTCAGGTCGAGCTGGATGGTGTCGCCGACCTTGGGGACCCGGTTCAGGTCCGACAGCGCCAACCGGTCCGCGCCGGCCTTCAGCGTCACCGAGCCGTGCGCCGGGACGGTGATCCAGGGCACCCCGGCGTTGGAGGAACCGCTCACCACGCTGATCGTCTTCGCCCACGGGCTGGACGCGCCGACCAGGCGGTCCGGCGTCCCGCCGTTGTTGCGGATGGTCACATAGGCGTAGACCGGTCCGCCGCTGCTCGCGGGCGGATCGAGATGCGCGTCGGTCATGCCGATCAGCGCGGGCGACGGCGCCGCCGCGGCGGCCTGCTCGGGGGCGTTGCGGCCCCAGAGCAGCAGCACCACGGCCAGCGCCACCAGCACCGGCGCCTGGACCATCAGCAGCCGCCGGAGCCGCGGCAACCCACCCCTGCGCCGGTTCCGCGCCTCCAGGGCGGCGGCCTCCTGCTCGAGGGCGAGAAGCTCGCGCTCCTCCTCGGCCTGCTGCCGGTCGGGGTCCATGGCGGCCTAGTACCCCGACGGCCAGGTGAAGTCCTTGTACGGGGTGTCGGTGCCCACGTCCAACTGGATCTTCTTGAACTCGGTCAGCTCGATCGTGCGCGGGTCGCCGGTGAACTTCTTGCCGTCCACGTACACCGTGACCGCGCCCTTGGCCGGGCCGACCTGGGTGGTGCTCAGCGGCTGGCCCCAGACGTCGAAGAAGTTGCCCAGCGTGTACTGCCGCTTGGTCGGCGACTCGACGTGGATGACGCCGGTCTCGTCATGGGTGTGCAGGTAGTAGAACGCCGAGCCGCCGCCGACGAACGGGCTGCCGTTGGCGTCGTTGGTCAGGCTGTACGGCGGCCTGATGCCGATGCCGTAGGGGAGGTTCTTCTGCGTGCCGTTGACGTAGATCTGCAGGTGCGAGTGGATGTGGTAGGCCAGGGCCTCCATCTGGTCGGCCTTGACCACACCGTCCACGGTTCCGCCGGTGGCCTGGTGCGCCGTGCTGGCGAGGATGCTTGTGCTCTTGTCGATCGACGGGTCCGACGCCTGCTTGGCCGCCGCGGCCTTCTGGTTGGAGCTGTTCTGGCTGCTGATCGCGAAGGCGGCGGCCGTTCCGGCTCCACCGATGACAACCACGCCGGCCACGATCCAGGCGATCATCACATTGCGCTGGCGCCGCGCGTCGGCCTTCCGCTGCTCGGCGATGCGCTGCTGGGCTATGCGACGCCGCTCGGCGTTCGACGGCTTGTTCTGTGTCATCGGTCCTCAGTTGCTTCCGGCCAGGCCTTGATCGACCACTGGAACGGCTGTACGTCCCTGCGCGGTCACGTTAGTAGCTGGTCTCGCAAGTGTGCAGGCAGCAGGCAGGTCGATGATCTTACTTTGGTATGAAATGTCCGATATCAAGAGGTAACAGGTTGATAACGGCGTCGGTCTACGCATTTCCTGTGAAGCTGGCGCCGGCTCCCCGGTGCGGGCTGCCGTGGGCGTCGTTGCAGTGCGGCCGGTCCGCGGCGGCGCCGGCGCCGTCGTTCGAACCGAGCTGGTACAGCTCCGGTGTGGCATGGTCCACCTGCAGCGTGGTGTGCTCGATCCCGTGCCGCGAGCGCAGCGACGCCTCCAGCCGCCCGCGCACGGCGTGGCAGTCCAGCCCCTCCCGGACCAGGACGTGCGCGGACAGGGCCGGGTAGCCCGAGGTGATGGTCCACACATGCAGGTCGTGCACCTCCACCACGCCGCCCTCCGCGGCCAGTTCGCCGCCGATCGCGTCGGGGTCGAGCCCGGCCGGGGCCGCCTCCAGGAAGATCCGCCCGGACTCCCGGACCAGCCCGTACCCGGCGTGGAACATCAGCGCGGCGACCACCAGGGTGGCGATCGCGTCCGCCCGGTCGAAGCCGGTCAGCATGACCACCAGACCGGCCAGCGCGGTGGCGATGAAGGCCCAGGCGTCGTTCAGGATGTGCTGGTAGGCGCCCTCGACATTGAGGCTGCTGCGGTTGGCCCGCGAGATCAGCCAGGCCGCGCCGACATTGACGACGATCCCGACCAGCGCGGTGACCAGGACGATCCCGCCCTCGACGTCCGGCGGCGAGAACAGCCGGCGGATCGCCTCATAGGTGAAGATGCCGCCCAGGCCGAGCAGGGTGATCCCGTTCGCCTGCGCGGAAAGGATCTCCGCCCGCTTCAGCCCGAAGGTCAGCGCCCCCTTGGCCGGACGGGCCGCGAGGCGCATCGCCAGCAGCGCCAGCGCCAGCGACGCGGCGTCGGTGAGCATGTGCCCGGCGTCCGAGATCAGCGCCAGCGAGCGGGCCGCGATGCCCACCGCCACCTCGCCGACCATGAAGGCGGCGATCAACGCCAGCGCGGCCCGCAGATAGCGGCCGTCGGCGTCGGCGGACACGCCGTGGCTGTGGCCGGCGTGGTCGTTGCCGTGACCGGTGTGGCTGCCGCCGTGGCCGCTGTGGTCGTGCCCGGCCTCGTCGTGCAGGTGCTCCCGGGTCGTGCCCACCTGGTCCTCCTCGTTCCGTGCGGGCCATTGCGCAGGCCCTTGCACAGGCCTTGGCGCGGGCTCCCGCGCAGGGTTCCGCACAGCGTCGGGACCACCCTAGCGGAATACATGAAGAATCCTTCATGTATCGGGTGTCCCGTCACGAAATCCACTCGCCCGTGGCCGCCGCCCGCGCCTACCGTTCCTTCATGGCCACCTCCCGTCCCCTCGTCGCGGTGCTCAGCGGTGCCGGGCTCTCCACCGACTCCGGCATCCCCGACTACCGCGGCCCCAACGGGCTGTGGCGCCGTGATCCCGAGGCCGAGAAGGCGGTCACCATCGGCTCCTACCGGGCGGATCCGGCGGTGCGCCGCAAGGCCTGGCTGCTGCGGGCCGAGGCAGGGGTGCTCGACGCCCGGCCCAACCCGGCCCACCACGCGCTCGCCGAGCTGGAGCGGGCGGGCGTCCCGCTGCGCGTGCTCACCCAGAACGTCGACGGGCTGCACCAGCTCGGCGGCGTCAGCGCGCGCAAGGTGCTGGAACTCCACGGCACCGCCCGGAAGACGCAGTGCCTGGGCTGCAAGGTCGTCGGCTCGATGGCGGACGCCCTGGACCGGGTCCGCGCGGGCGAGCCCGACCCGGCCTGCTCCGCCTGCGGCGGTGTGCTCAAGCCCGCCACCGTCATGTTCGGCGAGCACCTCGACCCCGAGGTGCTGGGAAAGGCCCGCGGCATCGCGGCAGCCTGCGACCGGATGCTCGTCATCGGCACCACGCTGCGGGTCCACCCCGCGGCCGGCCTGGTGGACGTCGCGCTGGCGGCCGGGGCCGAGGTCACCATCGTCAACGCCGAGCCCACCCCGTACGACGAGCGGGCGGCGGCGGTCGTCCGCGAGCCGATCGGCACGGCCGTCCCGGCGCTGGTGCGGCGGCTGGTGGCCGAGGCCGGGGGACGGCTCAGCGCGTAGCGGCGGGGTCCGGGCCAGCGGCGACGTCCTGGCCGAGGGCGGGGTCTGCGGCGGGGCTGGGCTCTGCGGTGGGGCTCGGCTCTGCGGCGGGGCTGGGCATCGTGACGAGGCTCGGCCCCGCCGCGGGCTCTGCCGTGAGCGCTGCGTCCGCGGCCTCCGGCCCGCGCCGCGGAGTCCGTACCCGTAGCGTGCGGACCTCGCGGACCGAGAGCATCGCCAGCGTGCCGACGACGATGACGGCCGCCGCGCTGTAGAGGGCGGCTCTGGTGCCCAGCAGCAGCGCCAGCGGGCCGATCGCGATCTGCGCGACCGGGATGGCGACGAAGGAGCCGACCATGTCGTAGGAGTAGACCCGGGCCAGCCGGTCGGCTGGGATCTCCTGCTGCAGGGACATCTCCCAGGCGATGCCGAACTGTTCGATGCACACCCCGGCGATGAAGCCGGCCCCGGCGACCGCGACGGCCGGCAGGTGCAGCCCCAGCCCGAGCGGAAGCGCCACCTCCGCACCGACGCAGACCACGCCGACCAGCAGCAGCCGCTGCGGTCGCAGCCGCATCGCCAGCAGGCCGCCGACCACCATGCCCGCGGTCTCGGCGGCCAGGATCGCACCCCACCACAGGCGCCCGAAGGTCTCGTCGGCCACGGCCGGGCCGAGCACCTGGACCGACCCGCCCAACCCCGCGTTGATGAAGGCGAAGGCCACCACGACCACCCACACCCAGGTCCGGGATGCGAACTCCTGCCAGCCCTCCCGCAGCTCGGCGATCAACCCGGTCCGGGCGGGCGCGGTTGCGTCCTCCGCTCCCGCCGGGCCCTGGAGCAGCTGCTTGGGCACCCGGACCTGGAGGAACAGCGCCGCGGAGAGCAGGAAGCTCGCCGAGTCCGCCGCCAGTCCCCAGCCCGGTCCGACCGTGGCCACCAGCACGCCGCCCAGCGAGGCTCCGACGATCTGCGCCGCGTTGCCCACCATCCGGTTGAGCGCGTTGGCGGACTGCCGGAAATCCTCGGGCACGGTCTGCGGCACCAGCGCCGAGGACGCGGGCAGGGCGAAGGCCGAGAACGTCCCGTTGGCCGCGGACAGCGCCATCAGCAACGGGATGTTCGCGGAGTGGGTCAGCACCAGTGCGGCCACCGCGGCCTGGCTGCACGCGCTGAGCACCCCCGAGCCGACCATGACCAGGTGGCGCGCGAACCGGTCCGCGATCACCCCGCCGAAGAGCAGGAACACCACGTTGAACAGCGTGCGCGAACCCACCACCAGCCCGAGGTCGCTCACCGACCCGGTCATGTCCTGCACGGCGAAGGCCAGCGCGATGGGCGCCACTCCGCTGCCGAGGGTGTTGACGCCGCGTCCGGCGGCCAGGAAGCGGAATGCTGGAAACCGCAGAGGGGCGAGCGCGGAACGGTGGTCGGCAGGCATCCGCGCACTCTGGCGGCGCGGTCCGTCAGGCGTCAAACGAATATCGCACCTGACGGTCCGGCGGACCCGGCTGTCCACCGGACCCGCCCGTCCACCGCACCTCTGATGGTCGACGGTCGGCCATTGACGCCCCCGAGCGGCGCAGCTACCGTCACATCAACAAACTGTTGAAATCTTGGAGGGGTACGCGATGGGGCGTCACGACTCGGCGAACGGCGCGGGGCAGGCTGCTGCGGGCATGGGCTACGGCACCACACTGTCCAGCACAGTACGGGCCGGAGTCGAGACCGCCCTCGCCCCCGTCGACGCCGATCTCGCCGCCCGCTACCCGGGCGAGCCCAGTACCCGCCAGCCGGTCCACACCGTCTACGTCCCCGCCGACGCGCTGGACGACCTCACCGTCGGCGGACTCGTCCGCGACTGGGGCAGCGCGGCGACCGCCCTCCTTGACCAGCACGCGCCCGACGCCGCCACGCTGGCCGGCATCGTCGGCCGCCCCGCCGACCAACTGGCGGAAGAGGTGTACGACCGGGTCCGCGCCAAGCTGGTGCGCGAGCCGGTCGAGGACCTGCGGATCGACTTCGAGGACGGCTACGGCCCGCGTCCCGACGCCGAGGAGGACGCCGCCGCCGTGCGGGCCGCCCGGCTCGTCGCCGCGACGGTGGGGGACGGGAGCGCGCCACCGTACATCGGCATCCGGATGAAGTGCATGGAGGCGGCGGTCCGCAGCCGGGGCATCCGCACCCTGGACCTCTTCCTCACCGAACTGCTCGCGGCGGGCGGCGGCCGGCTTCCGGACGGGCTGGTGCTGACACTCCCCAAGGTCACCTACACCGAGCAGGTCGCCGCGATGGTGCGCCTGGTCGAGGACTTCGAGCGGGCCGCAGGCCTGCCGGACGGCCGGATCGGCTTCGAGATCCAGATCGAGACCACCCAGTCCATCCTCGGCGCCGACGGCCGCGCCACAGTCGCCCGCATGATCGAGGCGGCCGAGGGACGCGCGACCGGACTGCACTACGGCACCTTCGACTACAGCGCCTCATGCGGGGTCGGCGCGGCGTACCAGAGCATGGAGCACCCGGTCGCCGACCACGCCAAGGCGGTGATGCAGGTGGCCGCGGCCGGCACCGGCGTCCGCCTCTCCGACGGCTCGACGAACGTCATCCCGACCGGAGACGCCGAGCAGGTCCGCGGGGCCTGGCAGTTGCACCACCGCTTGGTCCGCCGGTCGCTCGAACGCGCCTACTACCAGGGTTGGGACATGCACCCCGGTCACCTTCCGACCCGTTACGCGGCGGTCTACTCCTTCTACCGGGAGGGCCTGCCGCAGGCCGCCGCCCGGCTCGCGGCCTATGTGTCGCGCTCGGCTGGGGACGTCATGGACGAGCCCGCGACGGCCAAGGCCCTCAGCAGCTACCTGCTCCGCGGCCTCGACTGCGGCGCGGTCGACCCGTCCGAGGTCGAACAGGCGACCGGCCTCGACCGCAAGCAGCTCGACGCCCTGGCCGGACGCTGACCCCAACGCTGGCCCAACGCTGGCCCCGATTTGCAGCGGGCGGCCTGCGGCGCGTAGTGTCCTTCGAGTTGCCCCGCGAGCGTGTGGGTGCAAAAAAATCCCTGATCAGATGGTGTGGCGTTGTTTTGTCATGCCGTTTATCGGGAAATCGGCGGATTTGGCTTGTGGAGCTGGAATCCGCTAAGGTTTGAAACAGAACGAAGAACGAAGCGCCCGGAGGGTCCCGGTAACGGTCCTGAAGGAAGCGTCCGTTCCTTGAGAACTCAACAGCGTGCCAAAAGTCAACGCCAAATGTTTCATTTGGCAGTAACTGTTTTACATAGCGAGGACGCAGTGCACGGGGCTGGCTATTCCGCCGGTCGCTGTGCCGCTCTTGCGTGATGACATTCACGGAGAGTTTGATCCTGGCTCAGGACGAACGCTGGCGGCGTGCTTAACACATGCAAGTCGAACGGTGAAGCCCTTCGGGGTGGATCAGTGGCGA